>NZ_JBHYTK010000008.1:59026-72211 GCF_042749255.1 Streptomyces sp. NPDC059524
CACCCGGCGCCCCCCCCTTCCGTGTCCTTTTTGGTCCTACCCGGTTGGGGGGGGGCCGCCCCCCCCCCCCCGCCCCGGGCGCCGGCCCGCCCCCCCCCCCCCGACTCCTGCTCCTTCATCACGCCGTCCTTGGTCGTGTGCAGGGTGACCTGGCCGGCGATCTCGCTGCTGACGGACTCCAGGGTGTCGGCCGCGCCGCCGTTGTGGACGACGAAGAATCCGGCCGCCATGTCGCCGGAGGCGGGCTCGGGGATGAACGCGCCCTCGACCTTCACGTCCGGCGCGTCCCCGTCACCGGAGCCGCACGCGGTGAGCGCGAGGGCCGCCGCCAGCGTCACGGCGCCGAACGCGAGCGGGGTCCGTACGCGGGTCACGGCTTGGCTCCCTTGACGATCTTCGGGAGGTCCTTGGTGTAGTCGTCCACCGTGGCGTCCTCGCCGTACAGGACGTAACCGGCGTCGGTCTTCGGCGAGAAGGCGATGACCTGCGTGCCGTGCATCGACACGAGCTTGCCGTTCTTGTCCTTCTGGGTCGGCTCGATGGAGATGCCGATGGTGCGGGCGCCGCCCTGGATGGTGGCGAAGTCACCGGTCAGGCCGATGAAGTCGGCGTCCTGCGCCTTGAGCCACTTGCCGAGCACGGCCGGGGTGTCACGGTCCGGGTCGGTCGTGACGAAGACGACCTGGAGCTTGTCCTGCTCGGACTTGGGCAGGGCCTTCTTGGCGACGGCGATGTTGCTCATCGTCAGCGGGCAGACGTCCGGGCAGTGGGTGTAGCCGAAGTAGATCAGCGTCGGCCTGCCCTTGGTCTGCTCGCGCAGGTCGAACTTCTTGCCGTGGGTGTCCGTGAGGACCAGGTCCGGCTTCTCGAAGGGCTTGTCGAGCACCGTCGCGGCCTTCTGCGAACCGGCCTCGGTCGACACCTCGGTGACCGGCTTCGCGCTGTCGTCGCTGCCGGTGCCGCACGCGGAGAGCGTGAAGGCGGCCGCCGTGACCAGTCCGGCGGCGGCGAACAGCGTCTTCCTGCCCGCCTTCTTGTCGCGCGACTGCTTGCTCGTCTTCTTCATGGTGTTGCGCATAGAAAAACGTCCCATAGGTGAGGGTCCGGCCCGCGCCGGGGTCGCCCACCGCGACCCCGGCGCGGAACCGAGGGTGGCTCAGTTGTTGGTACGCCGACGGCCCGCCAGGACGCCGAACGCCACACCGGCGGCGCCGACGAGGATGCCGACGATGCCGAGCGTGCGGGCGGTGGTGTCGCTGGTGGAGCTGTCGGAAGCGGCCTCGGTGGAGGCCGAGGCCTGCTTCTTGTCGTCCTTGGCGGCGGCGCCCGCGGCCCCGTGGCCGTCCTCCTCGGCGGCCGTCAGGGCGAGGACCGGCGCCGGGCTCTCCGGCTCCTCCTGGCCCTCCTGCGGGGCCTCGATCCAGCGCACGACCTCCTTGTCGTCGTACGTCTGGAGGGCCTTGAACACGAGCTGGTCGGTGTCGGTCGGCAGCTGGCCGATGGAGACCGGGAACTTCTGGAAGTAGCCGGGCAGGACACCCTTGTCGTCACCCGAACCGGTCGCGGTCCAGGTGACCTTGGAGACGACCTCGCTGATCTTCCGGCCGTGCATCTCCAGCGGCTTGTCCAGCTTCGACTTCGTGACCTTCGCCTCCCAGCCCGGGACCGGCTCGGGCATCACCGAGGCGAGCGGGTGGTCGGTCGGGAAGGAGACCTCGAGCTTGACCGTCGAGGAGTCGTCGCGCTCGTTCGGGACCTTGAAGTCGACCACGGCGTAACCGCCCTTGGCGGCCGGGCCCTCCGGCTGCACGGACACGTGCGCGAAGGCCGGGGCGGACAGCAGGACGACGGAGGAGACGGCGGCGGCACCGACGAGAGCGGCGCGGGACATCTTCTTCATGACGATGAGAACTCCACGTTCAGCGGGACCCCTCAGGGGCCCTCCGGAGGATGAGGAGCGCACCCGGACACGGGCACGCGCGCGTGCCGCACGGCAGCACGCCTCACCCCTCGCGTCGCGCGGTGGAGGTGGAGTACGGATGCCGTGTCAGGCAGCGAGAAGGAACGCGTCCTCGGCGGGTGGCCCGCGCCGGCTCACCGAGTGCTGGAGGACGACGGCCCGCAGCCGCGGCGGCGCCGGGAACCCGGCACGCGGCGCGCACCCGAGCCCCGCGGGAACCTCCCCGAGACCCGCGCGCAGGACGCGGACGAGGGCGAGCGCCGCCCGCAGGGACCGTACGAACGCCCCCTCGGCGACCGACTGCGCCGAGGCCCGGGAGAGCCGCAGGGCGCCGCTCAGGGCGAGGTCGCCGCGGCGCAGCAGCCAGCCGGCGCCGGCCGCGGCGAGCAGGTGCCCGAGCAGCATCGGCAGCGACGGCATCAGCGCCATGGCGCCGGCCGCGCCGGTCATGTGGTGCTGCGCCTCGCCGCTCGGCACCCCGGCGTCGTCGAGGATCCGCTGCGCCTGGATCGGGCTGAGCGCCGAGGCGCCCGCCCCGCACATCAGCCGTGCGGCCCGCTCGACCACGGACGGTTCGGCGCCGCCCATCACCATCGTGCTGTGCTGCTGGCCGACCCCGAAGAGCGTGTGGAGGCCGATCTGGCCGACGCCCAGGAGCGCGGCGATGCCCGGCAGCGCGCGCTCGCGGCCCGCGAGGGGCACGGCGGCGCAGAAGACGGTCAGGAAGCCCAGCGAGAGCGTCCACAGGGGGACGGTGGCGGTGGACCCGAGGACGTGCCCCGCCGCGGACAGCACGACGCAGACCGCGGCGAACACCGCGGCCCTGAGCAGCCGGAGACCGGCCGCGCTGCGCGCCTGGCGCGGGTGGGGGGCAGACATGGCGGCCTCATCATCGCACTGGGCCCCTCGGCGCGGTGCGGCAGGTCCGCAAGGTCCGGAAATCTCCCGTCGATCTCCCTGGAGATCTCCTTTACAACGGGGACAGTACGGCTCGCATCCGCCATATGGGCGGTATCACGTCAACCGCGCGATTGCGCGCGGGCGGTGACGGCAATACGTATCGGTATGTCGAGCCGCGGCCGGGAGGCGGGAGCATGAGCATCTGGTGGTCCCTCCGTCTGCGCCGCGAAGCGGCGAGTGTCCCGCTCGCCCGACGCCTCCTCCTGGGCGCCATGGAGACGGCCGGCGTCGACCCCGACATCTCCTACGACCTGTCGGTCGCCCTCAGCGAGGCGTGCGCGAACGCGGTGGAGCACGGCGGCGCGTCCGGAACGGGCGGCACCGCGGGCGGGTACGAAGTGACGGCCTATCTGGAGGGCGAGCGCTGTCGCATCGAGGTCGCCGACTCCGGACCCGGCTTCCCGGCCGTGCGCGGCCGCGCGCCGAGCACGCACGCGGAGAACGGCCGCGGCCTGTGCCTCATCGAGGAACTCTCCGACCACGTGGACTTCGTGAACCGGCCGGGCCACGGCGGCGCCGTCGTCAGCTTCGACAAGATCCTCAAATGGAAGAAGGACGCGCCCCTTGTAGCGGTGTGACCACTACAAGGGGTGTCATCACTACAAGAGGCGCGTCCTGTTGCCGGCGTACCGGCGTACCGGCGATCAGCCCTTCAGGCGGGCCATCCAGGCCTCGACCTCGTCGGCCCGCCGCGGCAGACCGGACGACAGGTTCTCGTTGCCGCCCTCGGTGACGAGGATGTCGTCCTCGATCCGGACGCCGATGCCGCGGTACTCCTGCGGCACCGTCAGGTCGTCGGCCTGGAAGTACAGACCGGGCTCGACGGTGAGCACCATGCCGGGCTCCAGCGTGCCGTCCACGTACGTCTCGGTCCGCGCGACGGCGCAGTCGTGGACGTCCATGCCGAGCATGTGACCGGTGCCGTGCAGCGTCCAGCGGCGCTGCAGCCCGAGCTCCAGGACCCGCTCGACCGGGCCCTCGACCAGGCCCCACTCGACGAGCTTCTCGGCGAGCACGCGCTGCGCGGCGTCGTGGAAGTCGCGGTACTTGGCGCCGGGCTTCACCGCCGCGATACCGGCCTCCTGGGCCTCGTACACGGCGTCGTAGATCTTCCGCTGGATCGCGCTGTACGTGCCGTTGATCGGCAGCGTGCGGGTGACGTCGGCGGTGTAGTACGTGTGCGTCTCGACGCCCGCGTCCAGGAGGAGCAGGTCGCCGGAGCGGACCGCGCCGTCGTTGCGGACCCAGTGCAGGGTGCAGGCGTGCGGGCCGGCGGCGCAGATGGAGCCGTAGCCGATGTCGTTGCCCTCCACGCGCGCGCGGAGGAAGAACGTGCCCTCGATGTAGCGCTCGGAGGTCGCCTCGGCCTTGTCGAGCACCTTCACGACGTCCTCGAAGCCGCGCACGGTGGAGTCGACGGCCTTCTGCAGCTCGCCGACCTCGAACGCGTCCTTCACGAGGCGGGCCTCGGACAGGAAGACGCGCAGCTCCTCGTCGCGCTCGGCGGTGACCTTGTCGGCCAGGGCCGCCTCGATGCCGGCGTCGAAGCCGCGCACGACGCGGACGGGGCCGGTGGCCTCGCGCAGCGCGTCGGCGAGCTCGCGCACGTCGGAGGCGGGGATGCCGTAGAGCGTGGCGGCCTCGGTCAGGGAGTGGCGGCGGCCGACCCACAGCTCGCCCTGGCCGTCGAGCCAGAACTCGCCGTTCTCGCGGTCCGAGCGCGGCAGGAGGTAGATCGTCTCCTTGTGGCCGTCCGCGGTGGGCTCCAGGACGAGGACGCCGTCCTCCGTCTGGTTGCCGGTCAGGTACGCGTACTCGACGGAGGCGCGGAAGGCGTACTCCGTGTCGTTCGACCGGGTCTTGAGGTTGCCCGCGGGGACCACGATGCGCTCGCCCGGGAAGCGGGCGGACAGGGCCTTGCGGCGGGCGGCGGTCTCGGCGGCCTGGGCGATCGGCTGCAGGTCGTGCAGCTCCGTGTCGGCCCAGCCGGACTTCATGTTCTCGGCGAGCTCGTCGGACACGCCCGGGTAGAGGCCGTTCTTCCGCTGCTTGATGGGCTCGTCTTCCGGGGTCTCCGGGGTGGTGAGCTCCTCCGACACGGTTCCTCCTGTTTGCAGCCTGTATAGGGCGATGGACCCCCTCCATCGTACGAGCGTACGGAAGGGCGACCAGGGCCGGAGGACCCCTACCGGCTGTGCGCGGGCGCCTACTCGAAGCGGGCTGCCAGGAGGACGACGTCCTCGTCGCTGTCGGCCGTGTCGAGGCCGTCGGGGAGCACGGCGTGCAGGACGTGGTCGGCGATCGCGCCGGGGTCGTCGCGGATGGCGCGCGGGACGCCGGCGGCCGCCGCGTGGAGCCGGGCGAAGGCGCGGTCCATCGGGTCGCCGGTGCGGTGCAGCAGGCCGTCGGTGTAGAGCAGCACCGTTTCGCCCGGCTCCGGCTCGACCTCCGTGCTCGGCGCCTCCCAGCAGGCGAGCATGCCGAGCGGCGCGGACAGCGTCGTCTCGACGAACTCGGTGCGGCGGGCGCCGATCAGCAGCGGCGGGCTGTGCCCCGCGCCCGCGAGGACGATCTTGCGCTGGGCGGGCTCGCAGTAGGCGAACAGGGCGGTGGCGCTGCGCGCGGGTTCGGTGAGCCGCAGCAGCAGTTCGAGATCGGACAGGACCGCGACCGGGTCCTCGCCCTCCATGACGGCGTAGGCCCGCAGGGAGGCGCGCAGCCGGCCCATCGCGGCGACGGCGCTCGCGCCGCAGCCGGTGACCGAGCCGACGGCGAGACCGAGCGCGCCCTCGGGCAGCGGCAGCGCGTCGTACCAGTCGCCGCCGCCGCGCGGTCCCGTGCGGTGACGCGCGGCGAGCTGGACGCCGGCCACGCGGGGGAGCCGCGGCGGCAGCAGCTCGTCGGAGACCGTGCGCGCCCACGCGCGCGTGCGCTCCAGTTCGAGGAGCCGGTCCAGGTGCTCGGTGGCGTAGCGCGCGTACAGGCCCACGAGGTGGCGCTGGCGCTCGACGGGCTCGGCGGGTTCGTCGTAGAGCCAGACGGCGGCGCCGATCCGGCCCGCGGCGTCGGTGGCGAGCGGCAGCGCGTAGCTGGCCGCGTAGCCGAGGCGGGCGGCGACCTCGCGGTGGCGCGGGTCGAGACCGTCCTCGGAGAGCAGGTCGGTGTGGACCTCGGGGTCGGTGGTGAGCCCGTCCAGGATCCGCCCGTACGAGGTGGCGCCGCGCGGCACGGTCTCGATGTGGCCGAGGTCGGGGCGGGACAGACCGAGGCCGACGGTGGTGTCGGGGCCGCGGCCGTCCCCCGGTTCGAGCACGACGAGACCGCGCCGGGCGCCCACCAGGGCGGCTCCGGCGCGCAGCATTTCGTGCAGGGCGTCCTCGAGCACGGCGGTGCGGGCGAGCCGCTCCGTGAGTTCGTGCAGGGTCGTGAGGTCCGAGACCCAGCCGGCGAGGCGGTCCTGGATCAGGGCGGAGGGGGCGGGCGTCGGCGGCGACGCGGCCGGTGTCCGTGACGGTGCGGGGGCCGGGGCGGACGAGACCGTGTGGGCAGGCGGGGGAACCTGTCCAGAAGGGGCATCGATTCCGGCCACTTTCGGCAGGCGCGGGGTTGTCATGGCTTCCGGCTTTCCGACCGGTGCATTTCGCTCAATTGCATGGCAAACCCCCATGTCAGCCTTATCAGCTCTGCGCCGCCAGCAGTGGTTCCACATCTACACGCACTGGAGAGGGGATGTCCAGCATTGTCCTGCTGGGATTCCTGGTGTCCGTGGTGGTCACGTGACTGCTGTTCTGACGTGATCTCTGAACCTTCTCGGATCGACCGTGCGAAACCCTGCCGATTCATCCCATTCCAGTTTGGCCAAAAACTGACCGGGGGATGGGTGTATTGCGGTCGACTGGCCTGGTTCGACGGAGCGTCACTACGGTCACGATGGGTACGTACTCGGTGAAGACCAGGGCCAGTTGGGATCGAGACCCCGGAACCTGGTGACGGACCCGGGCGTCATAACCATCGACGACCGTGCCCCATCCTCCCGCGAGGGAGGCGGCGAGAAATACGCGGGACGGCAAACGCCAGGCGTCGCCACCCCACGCCAGGCTTTTGAAGGACACAGCAGGCGCTCGGACTATAGGGGTCCCCCCCTGCCCGAGGCCGGCGGTCCCGGCCGGGGCCAGGCGCTCCACCATGTACGCGCAGTGACTGTTCGACACATAGTGTGATGTGGCCCACAGCGTTCTCTTCGGTCAACGGAAAGGAACGAGCGCTCATGCGCGAGATCCCCGGAAGGCGACGCAGGCTCCTGTCCAGGCGTGACCACGGGAAGTCTGACCTGCTCAGCGCGGCCCTCACGTTCGCGACAGCGTGGCGGTGGCCGGTTCTGCCCGGCATAGGACTCGAGACGGCGGGGCGCCGGGACGGCGTCCGCTGTGCGTGCCCCGACCCGGAGTGCACGGTGCCCGGCGCACACCCGTTCGATCCCGGACTGCTCGCGGCGACGACCGACGCGCGCATGGTCCGCTGGTGGTGGACGAAGCGCCCCGACGCACCGATCGTGCTCGCCACCGGCGCCTCCTCCGGGCCGGCCGGCGGGCGCGCGCCCTGTGCCGTGAGCCTGCCCGCCGTCGCGGGCGCCCGCGCGCTCGCGGTCCTCGACCGGACCGGCATCCGGCTCGGCCCGGTGCTCGCGACCCCCGAGCGCCTCATGATCCTCGTGGCGCCCTACACGATGGAGCAGCTCGGCGAGCTCCTGTACGCCAAGGACTTCGTCCCGGGCTCCCTGCGCTTCCACGGCGAGGGCGGGTACATCACCCTGCCGCCGTCCACGACGGGCGCGGGCCCGGTCCGCTGGGAGCGCGCGCCGCTGCCCGGTTCGGCCGAGCCCTGGGTGCCGGACGTGGAGGCCGTGGTGGACGCGGTGGTGGACGCCCTCACTCGTACGGGTGTGAGCGCCCCCGAGTTGTGAGCCGTCGGGGCGCGCGGCGCGCCGGCGGGGTCGGACGGCCCCGCTATGTTCGGCGCATGCCTCCCGCGCCCCCTCCCGCCCAGGATCAGGTCACGACCCCGCCCGGGCACCGGAGGCAGCACACCCGCCTCCGTCTGTCCGGGCTCGCCTGCGCCGTGGTGCTCGCCGCGGCGCTTCCTCTGGCCGGAGCCTTCGCCGGACCGGTCGACGACGGCGCGGGCGGCCGGCACGCCGACGCGGCTCCCGGCGACACGGCTCCCGGGCACCCGGCGCGCGAGGACACGACGCACGGGGATCCGACGCGCAAGGACCTGACGGGTGAGGCACCGGCCCCCGCGCGGGGCTCGCTCCTGGGCGCCCCGGACCGCTCCACGGCCTCCCGCTGCGGCCCCCAACTGGTCTCCCCCGAGGGTGTGGAGGCGCAGACCTGCGTGCTCACCCAGGGTGACGACACATGGGCGCGCACGTACTACCGGAACGCGACCGGTGCCGCGCTGTCCGCGGTGCTGACCCTCATGGCGCCGGACGGGCGCACGGTGCAGATCACCTGCGCGGTGGGCGGCGGCGACGAGCCGGGACTGTGCGAGACACCGCGGGGCCGTACGCGCGGAGCGGCCGCGGAGTACCAGGCGGTGGCGGAGTACGCGAGCGATGCGGAGAGCCCGCTGCTGCTGCGCGCGGGGAGCAACTCGGCGCCGTAGTACCGGGGTTGATCGGTGTCCACGGGCATGCCGCCCGGCTGCGGGCATGAAAACGCCCGGTTGCTGGCGACGGGGGATGCACCAGCAACCGGGCTATCTGAACGGTAACAAGAGATCGGCAGTTCGCAAATTCGATCTCTTCTATTCGGACATGGATTTACCTGCGACTACCGGGAGTTGTGACCGGAGTCACCCCTTCCGGACCGGGTTTCCGCTGCCCGAGGGGCTGACCGGTCGGTCAGCGAGGGGGCGGACCCGGCGGGCGCCGCATGTCAGCTGAGCGTGACCTGCCGGTTGGTGAGGCCGCCCCGGGCGCGCCGCTCGTCGGCGGTCAGCGGGGCGTCCGAGGCCAGCGCCTCGGCGAGCCGCTCGGCGAACTCGGCCGCCGGCTTCTCGATGTCCTCGGCCCGGGTGGCGCTCGGCAGGTCCCAGACCGGCACGGTCAGTCCGTGCGCCCGGAACGAGCCCACCAGCCGCGTGCCCTCGCCCAGCGAGGACCGGCCGGCCGCGTGCAGCCGCGCCAGCGCGTCGAGGAGCTTCTCCTCCGGGTGCGGCATGACCCACCGCAGGTGGTTCTTCTCCGGCGTCTCGCACCAGTAGGCGCTGTCCACGCCGGTCAGCTTCACCGTCGGGATCGCGGCCGCGTTGGCCCGCTCCAGGGAGGCGGTCACGTCCGCCGACGCGTTCTCCGAGTCCGGGACCCAGAACTCGAAGCCCGTGTGCACGACCGGCTCGAAGGCGCCCTTCGGGTCGAGCACGTCCTGCAGGCGCGGGCCCTCGGAGGGCACCCGGCGCGCCTGCACCGGGTTGCCGGGCTCCGCCTCCAGGGCGCGCAGCAGGGTGTCGGCCAGGTCGCGGCTCAGGTCGCCCGAGGGCGTGTCGTTCTGCAGGCCGATCAGCACCGAGCCGTCCTCGCGGCGCAGCGCGGGCCACGCCATCGGCAGCACGGTCGCGAGGGTGACCGACGGGACGCCCTCGGGCAGCCCGTCCTTCAGCGTCAGCTCGACCGTCGCCGCCGGGACCAGCTCGCGCAGCGCGATCCAGTCGCCCTCGCCGACGAGGCCTTCGAAGGGACGCTGCACCAGCTCGGTCACGGCGTGCGCGGCGGCCCGGCCGTGACAGGCCTTGTAGCGGCGGCCGCTGCCGCACGGGCAGGGTTCGCGCGCGCCGACGACCGGGAAGTCCCCCTCAGCTCCACTGGTGATGTGCGGCTTGCCCTTTGTCTGGGGGCGCTTCTTGGCCATCTTGGGTGTCTCCCGGATACGGCTCTCGTACGTACTCGCGCGAGCCTAGCCGCTCGTACCGGCCGCGGGCCGATCGGAGACCGACAAGAGGGCGGCGGCGCCCAACTGACCACCGGCGAGCGGCGGTCAGCCCAGATCGTCGAACGCGTCAGCGAAATCCAGACCCGCCAGGTCCGCCACGGCCGGGGCTCCTACGCGCGTCGCGAAGTCCTCGCGGCGGTGCATGGCCGCTTCGGCGTGCACGTCCTTGTGCACGACCACCCAGACCGTCACCTCGCCCCGGGCGTCGTCGCGGACGCCCCAGTCGTCGGAGAGGGCCGTGATGATGTTGAGCCCGCGGCCGCCGTGCGCGGTGACCGAGGGAGTGGCCGGAACCGGGCGGGTCGGGCCGCCGCCGTCCGTCACCTCGACCGTGAGACATCCCCGGTCGTCGACCCGCCACGCGGCTCTCACGTCCCCGTCGCCGGCCAGATCGTCGCCCAGCGGCCTGCCGTGCCGGCACGCGTTGCTGAGCAGTTCGGAAAGAATCAGAACGGCATCGTCGATCACTGATTCGGACACGCCGCCGGACCGCAGCTGGTCACGCATCCGATGTCTTGCCGCACCCACGCCCGCAGGGCCATGGGGTACGGCCATGCTCGACGACGCGGGCACCTCCTGTGCCACCACCAACGCCACCCCCGAGACCTCCTTTGCCCCACGCCACGGTGTGAATGCCCCAATGGACTGGACCGGAAACCGGCCAATCCGGGTCCCGTGACGCACTCATGACGATCGACTACGGACCGAACGCGCCGGAGCACTCCCCGTGACAGAAGGGTGTGAAAGTGGCTGGAATCAGCCCCTGCCGAGCCGGCGCAGCACCGCCGCCGGCCGGTTGGTGATGATCGCGTCGACGCCGAGCCGCACACAGAGGTCGACGTCCTCGGGCTCGTTCACCGTCCACACGTGGACGCCGTGCCCCGCGCGCACGAGCTTCTCCACATAGGCGGGGTGGTTGCGCACGATCCGCATGCTGGGGCCCGCGATGCCCACCCCCTTGGGCAGCCGACCCTCCCGGTGGCGCGGCGACACGAACTGCATCAGGTAGACGGTCGGCAGCGTCGGCGACGCCTCCCGCACGCGCGCGAGGGAGCGCGCGGAGAAGCTCATCACCCGTACGGGAGAGGGCTCGTCCGGCGCCGGCGCGTCCAGGCCGAAGCGCTTGAGGAGGTGCAGCAGCCGCTCCTCCACCTGGCCGGCCCAGCGCGTCGGGTGTTTCGTCTCGATCGCCAGCTCCACGGGGCGGCCCGCGTCGGCCACCAGCTCCAGGAGCCGCTCCAGGGTGAGCACCGAGGTGTCCGCGGACGGCGCCGACGAGCTGCTCGCCCAATCGGGCCCCTCCTCGGGATCCTTCCAGGAGCCGAAGTCGAGCGCGGCGAGATCCGCGAGCTCCAGGGCCGAGACCGCCCCGCGGCCGTTCGACGTACGGTTGACGCGGCGGTCGTGCACGCACACGAGGTGGCCGTCCGCCGTGAGCCGCACATCGCATTCGAGGGCGTCGGCGCCGTCCTCGATCGCCTTCTTGTAGGCGGCCAGCGTGTGCTCGGGGGCGTCCTCCGAGGCACCGCGATGGGCGACGACCTGGATGCGTTGCTGTGGTGCGTGGGTCACCGCGTCATGGTGCCACCGCGCGGCAGGCGACCGGGAAGAACCGGCCCAGCGGATGCGTCCGTTTCGCCGCACATAAAGGATGGCTACAGACGCACAGGCTCGGCTTATGGTGCCCTGACGTCCCGTGGGAAAAGCTGACCGCGTACAACAGCACGACCGGGTCGTGACAGGACCATGCCGGACCGGCGTCACCCGTGACGGGACCGGACCGTCACAGGCCATGCCCATGGACCGAACAGCCGTGGATCGAGGAGAGAAGCTGTGAGCACCGAGAACGAGGGCACCGAGCACCCCCCGGCCCCGTCCGCACCCCCCGTGCCGGTGGACACTCCCGCTGCTCCCGCGCCGGCGGCGCAGCACGGCCCCGCCGGTGACCCGGCAGGGCAGCAGCCCCACCCGGCCGGACCCGCCCCCGCGGGCGACTGGCCGCCCCCGCCGCCGGCCGTCCCCGCGTACGCCTCGGGCGGCGCGGGTCACACACCCGGCGACGGCGGCGGCTCCTGGGGCGGCGGCCAGAACCACTGGGGCGCCGGGTACCAGCCGCCGCAGCCCAAGCAGGGCGGCCGGCGCGGGCTGCTCGCCGGGGTCGTCGCCGCGGCGCTGATCGC
The DNA here is from genome assembly GCF_042749255.1 of Streptomyces sp. NPDC059524. Classification (NCBI taxonomy): domain Bacteria; kingdom Bacillati; phylum Actinomycetota; class Actinomycetes; order Kitasatosporales; family Streptomycetaceae; genus Streptomyces; species Streptomyces sp. NPDC059524. Next base: position 71,116 of record NZ_JBHYTK010000008.1, read on the forward strand.
GGGCGCGGTCGGCGGCGGCATCGGCTACTGGGCCGCGGAGCGCGGCGACGACGCGGGCACCGGCTCCACCACCGTCTCCGCGTCCAACCCGGCCGACCTCAAGCGGGACCCGGGCACGGTCGCGGCCATCGCCGCCAAGGCGCTGCCCAGCACGGTCACCATCGAGGCCGAGGGCAACAGCGGCGAGGGCGGCACCGGCACCGGCTTCGTGTACGACAAGGAAGGCCACATCCTCACCAACAACCACGTGGTGGCGGAGGCCGTCGACGGCGGCAAGCTCTCGGCGACGTTCTCGAACGGCAAGAAGTACGACGCCGAGGTCATCGGCCACGCGCAGGGCTACGACGTCGCGGTCATCAAGCTGAAGAACGCGCCGGACAACCTGCGGCCCCTCACGCTGGGGAACTCGGACAAGGTCGCGGTCGGCGACTCCACCATCGCGATCGGCGCGCCCTTCGGCCTGTCGAACACGGTGACCACGGGCATCGTCTCCGCGAAGGACCGCCCGGTCGCCTCCAGCGACGGCTCGGGCAACAGCAAGGCGTCCTACATGAGCGCCCTGCAGACCGACGCCTCGATCAACCCGGGCAACTCCGGCGGCCCGCTGCTCGACGGCAACGGGAACGTGATCGGCATCAACTCGGCCATCCAGTCCGCCCCCAGCGGCGGCCTCGGCGGCTCGGGCCAGTCCGGCTCGATCGGCCTCGGCTTCGCCATCCCGATCAACCAGGCCAAGATGGTCGCCGAGCAGCTCATCAAGACCGGCGAGCCGCTCTACCCGGTGATCGGCGCGTCCGTCTCCCTGGAGGAGGGCACGGGCGGCGCGAAGATCACCGAGCAGGGCGCGAGCGGCGCCGCGGCCGTCACGCCGAACGGCCCGGCGGCCAAGGCGGGCCTCAAGCCCGGCGACGTGATCACCAAGCTCGACGACACCGTGATCGACTCCGGCCCGACCCTGATCGGCCAGATCTGGACGCACAAGCCCGGTGACACGGTGAAGCTCACGTACACGCGCGACGGCAAGGACCACACGGTCGACGTGACCCTGGGCGAGCGCAAGGGCGACAGCTGACGGTCCGGCGACGGACCTGACGCC
>NZ_JBHYTK010000008.1:72221-76425 GCF_042749255.1 Streptomyces sp. NPDC059524
CGGGGGCCGCACCGCTCCCGCACCCGGCCCCCGCCGGAAAGGGCGCCGCAGCGGAGGCGCCCCCCCCGGGGCGGGGGGGGGGGCGCGGTGCGGCGGGGCCCCCCCCTCCGGCGTTCCGCGCTGCCCGACGTCCGGTTTCCGTCGGAGGGAACTCGTCCCGGCCGAGCGGCGAAGGAGAGGCGAAAGCCCAAGCCTTCGACGCACGTTCCCTGGACGAGAGGAGCCCCGATGACCGGCGAGCCAGGCGTTCGCACGGGGGTGGAGAGCGATGCCTCGGTGATCGCGCGGTCCCGGGACGAACCGGAGGTGTTCGCCGCGCTCTTCGACCGGTACGCCGACGCGGTCCATGGCTATCTGGCCCGCAGGCTCGGCGACGAGCCGGCCGACGACCTCATGGCGGAGACCTTCACGACCGCGTTCCAGCAGCGGCACCGGTACGACCCGGCGCGGGCCACGGGTGACGGTGCCCGGCCCTGGCTGTTCGGCATCGCGACCAACCTGGTCGGCCGGCACCGGCGGGCCGAGGCCCGGCGCTTCAAGGCCCTGGCCCGCGTCCCGGCCCCCGCCGACCACGACGAGCCGCTGGCCGACCGGGCCGCGGCCCGGGTGGGAGCACAGGCCGTACGCCGCGAACTGGCGGCGGCCCTGGCGGCCCTGCCCGCACGGCACCGGGACGTCCTGCTCCTGGTCGCGTGGGGCGGTCTCGGCTACGAGGAGGTGGCCCAGGCCCTGGACGTGCCCGTCGGCACGGTCAGATCACGGCTGCACCGGGCCCGCGGCAAGCTGCGCGAAGCATTGGGCGGATCCGATCCGACGACCCTGCGAGAGGTGTCCGGCCATGAGTGACGAACTCGAACTCCTGCGGGACTGGGACGCGGACGCGGCCCCGCTCACCGACGCGGCCCGGGCACGGGCCCGCCACCGCCTGCTCAACACGATGGTGCGCGACGGTCGGCACCCGCAGGCCGCGCCCAGCCGCCGCCGCGCCCTCCGCCTCGCGACCGCCGCCGTGGCCGCCGTGGCGGTGACGGGAACGGCCGTACTGATCGCCGAGGACGGCTCCGGCGAGACCGGCCGGGCCGGCAGCGCACCGGCGGTCACGCAGACCCCGCGTATGGCCGAGGCCGGCGCCGTGACCGTGCTGCACGGCGCGGCGGCCCGGCTGGGCAAGGGCGAGACGACGCAGGCGCCGCGCGACGACCAGTACATCTACTCGAAGCGGATCATCAGGGAGACGGAGCGGGGGACCGGCAAGGTCAGGACCTATGTGGACACGAACTGGGACTCCGTGGACGGCTCCAAGCGCTCCCTGACCATGGAACTCGGCCATGTGATCTGGGAAGAGCCCATGCAGAAGGGCGAGAGCGTGTGGCCGCCCAGGGAGTGGAGCAAGCTGAAGAAGCTCCCCACCGACCCCGAGCAGCTCGCCTCGGCCGTCATCGGCGTCGGCCGGCCCGGCAAGCCGACGAGCGAGTTCACCGAGGACGACTGGTACATGGCCTACTTCCTGCTCGGCGAGCTTCTGAAGTGGCCGCTGCTGCCCCAGGGCCTGCGCCCGGCCGCGTACGAGGCCCTGGCCCTCGTGCCCGGGGTCAGGAGGGTCGACGGGGTGACGGACTCCGCCGGGCGCACCGGTGTGGGGATCGCCTCGGCGGATCCGCACGCACGGGGCCGCTACCTCATCTTCGACCCGAAGACCTACGAGTTCCTGGGCTTCCGCGACGAGCGGACCAGCAAGTCCGGCGACAAGACCTACGTCCAGGTGTCGCACGTGGTGGACTGGGCGATCGTCGACCGGTTGAGGCAGCGCCCCTAGGCCACGACCTAGCCGGTAGGCTGTAGCCGCTCCGCCGCAGGCGGGGCGCGGGTGGGTTGCCCGAGCGGCCTAAGGGAACGGTCTTGAAAACCGTCGTGGCGCGAGTCACCGTGGGTTCAAATCCCACACCCACCGCAGCGGCCGGACGGCCCCTGACCGGCATCACCGGTCGGGGGCCGTCCGCCTTTCGGCTCACCCGGCGGAGGAGCCGCTCGATATCGTCAGGTCCGACCGCGCCGCCTCGTGCAGCACGTTGAGGGCCTCCACCAGGCGGATCGGGCGGAGCGCGGCCGTCCCGTTCGAGGGGACCCGGGTCGTGCTCAGCAGCTCCCAGGTCCGCTGGTTGACCGCGTGGGCGGCGGTGGCGGCCTTCTCGTTGCTCAGCAGGACGAAGGTCTCGAAGAGGACGGACCTCCTGTTCTCGCTCTCCTCCATCGCGGCCAGCGCCTCGGACGCGTCCGCCCCCTGGTCGCGGGCCCGGCCGGCGTCCATGGCGGCCCGCTGTATCTGCTTGATGCAGGTCACGTAGTCGATGTACGTGTCGAGCTTCCGCTCGTCCCAGCGCGTGGCCATCTCCCTCTGGAACTTGGCCCGTTCGGCGACTGCGGTGGCTACGTAGGACGTCAGGGCGCCGATGAGGACGCCGACCAAGGTGAAGATCTGGGTGGCCATGATCGACAACGTACCGCCGTGCCGGACATCAGCGGGACGCGGTCAGGCGGGCCGCCGAGGCGAGGGTCGAGCGGGTCTCGCGTTCGGTGAGGCCGGTGCGGATCGCGGCGTCGGCGAGGATCTCCAGGAACGCGTCGCCGAGGCCGCTCTCGTGGGCACGGCAGGCCGCCCAGAAGAGGCGCGTGTTGCGCTGTCCTTCATGGGCGCTGAGCACGAACTGGACGAGCCCGTGCCCGTGTTGGCCGGAGTGCGGGACCGCGGCCCGGCCGGTGTGCTGCGGGCGGGGCGGCGGTGTGAGCAGCCGGAGCAGCGCGGGCGGGCAGGCGGCGGGGCTGAGGTGTCCGGTGCCCGGCACTGCGCTGTACACGCCGTGTTCGGTGCGGGAGCCGGGCCCCACGAGGTAGCCGCCGGCGCCGCGGATGTCGATGCCGGGGGCGAGGCGCCCCGCGGAGTTGGGCACGACGACGTCCGGCGGGCCGGTGAGCCACAGGTGTCGGCCGCCGCTCGGGGTGGCCACGACCACGGTGTCGGGGATCGTGAACAGATGCCGTAAAGCCAGTTCGCGCAGCGAAGCGGAGGAATCCGTACCGGACTTGGTGTCCAGGTCGACGCCGATCAGGTGGTACGGCGGCAGGCCGCAGGCGATGCCGTAGCCGGTGGCCCGGGGCGCGGCCGCGAACAGGGCACGGATGCGGCGCGGGTCGGTCGTCGCGTCGTACACCCCGTGGCCGGGGAGCCCGCACTCGCCGTGGCAGCGCGGGGCGGACGGCGGGTCGCCGCGGTGGGGCGAGGGCAGTGCGGGGAGCTTCGTGCGGGAGAGCGGGATGACCGCGAGCCCGCGCTCGGCGGCGGAGAGGGCGTGCGCGAGGGCCAGGGTCGCGAGGGAGGCGCGCGGCACGGCGGAGGTGGGGCGTGCCGGGTGTCGGTCGGTGGTGGCCATGGCTCCATGTTCGTACATCCGTTCGAAAGAGGGAAGTGGGTTGAGCCGTACGGGGTGGCTATTTACCAAAAATGTGCCGAAACGCTTCATCGTCTGGGAGGACTGGGTGTTGATCGTCCCGGAGTGCGGTGTTCGCGGCTGAGCTGGGCTTTTGTGGTCGTGAGGCAGGTTTATCGACTTGTCCTCACGCTTGCGAGCGAATGAGACGGTCCGGGGTGGTTCCCGGCGGATCCGGTGGGCAACTCTGGTCTCGCGACGTCGTGAACATCGCCGGGGCGGTCGGCCAACTTCCCCGGAGCAACCCGTACTTCTGGAGGAAAACACATGGCTTCCATCCGTACCGCCCGCGTCCTCGCCGCCGTCGCCGCCCTGCCTCTGGCCGCCGCTCTGTTCTCCGGGGTGGCGATGGCCGACAACGGAGCGATCGCGGACGACGGATCGAATGCGGGCGTCGCGTCGATCATCGGCAGCGGCGTGGGTCACGACAACTTCGGAAACTCCAGCACCACGCAGCAGCAGGCGGTCGGCGACGGCGCCTCGAACCAGAACAACAACGCCCAGGTGAACGGGTCGGCCTTCACCGCGATCCACCAGTCCAACGAGAACATCGCGGTGCACTTCACCGAGCTCTGGTGACCTCCCGGCTCCTGCGCGGCAGGGGCTCTCCGTGGGGTGCGTGACAGCTGCGCGGGGGGGGGGGGGGGGGCGCCCCCCCGCCCCCGCGGGCGGGCCCGCGGGCGGCCCCGGCGCGCCGGGCGCAGAGCCCAGAACACACG
>NZ_JBHYTK010000008.1:76435-103862 GCF_042749255.1 Streptomyces sp. NPDC059524
GCGGCTGGGGCTCACGGGGGGGGGCGTGACAGGGGCGCGGCGGTCCCAACGGCACCGCCGCGCAGGCGTTTGCGGCCCCTGTGCGAGCGAACTCGGCGGAGTCGCCGATCTCTTGACACCCGGCGGTATCTGACGGACAGTCAGAAACCCTTGTTCGTACGAGGTCCGGGAGGGCCGCCGCCGTGCACCTCGCCCCCACCGAGCGCCAGCGAGAGCTGCGCGCCCAGCTGCGCGAACACTTCCGTACGGTGATGCCGGACGGCCCCCCTGCGGCCGACGACCTCCCAGGTCAGCGCCGGGTGCTGCGGCGCCTCGGGGCCGAGGGGCTGCTCGGGCTCGGCTGGCCCGTCGAGTACGGCGGGCAGGGGCGCGGCCCCGACGAACAGTTCGTGTTCTTCGACGAGGCCTACCGGGCGGGCGCGCCCGTCTCGATGGTGACGCTGAACACCGTCGGCCCGACCCTCATGAAGTACGGCACCGAGGAGCAGAAGGCCTTCTTCCTCCCCCGCATCCTCAGCGGCGAGCTGGTCTTCGCGATCGGCTACAGCGAGCCGTCGGCGGGCACCGACCTCGCCTCGCTGCGGACCCGGGCGGAGCGCGAGGAGGCGAGCGGGGACTGGCTGATCGACGGCCAGAAGGTCTTCACGTCGAACGCGCAGAACGCCGACTGGATCTGGCTCGCCTGCCGCACCGACCCCGAGGCCCCCAAGCACCAGGGCATCTCGATCGTCCTCGTCCCAACCGACGCGCCCGGATTCTCCTGGACGCCGATCGAGACCGTCGGCGGTCTGACCACGACGGCCACGTACTACGACGGGATCCGGGTACCGGGGTCGAACCTGGTCGGACCGGAGAACGGCGGCTGGGGCCTGATCACGAACCAGCTCAACCACGAGCGGGTCGCGCTCGCCGCGATCGGCATGCAGGCCGAGGACTTCTACGAGCGGGTCGTCGAGGCCGCCCGTACACCCGATCCGGTGACGGGCGAGTGCCGGATTGACGCGTCCTGGGTCCGTTCCGGACTGGCCGAGGCGCATGCCCGGCTGGCGGCTACGCGCCTGCTCAACTGGCGTCTGGTGGGTGATGTGGGGGCGGGCCGGCTGGCCCCCGGGGACGCCAGCGGCGTGAAGTTCGCGGGAACCGAATCGGCGGTCGAGGTGTACCGAATATGTCAGCAGATCGCGGGCGAGGCCGGGTGGGTGCGGGCCGGGTCGCCCGGGGCGGGTGATCCCGCGGTGGGGGACGGGGAGTTGGAGCGGATGAACCGGGCGGCGCAGATCAACACGTTCGGCGGCGGTGTGAGCGAGGTCCAGCGGGAGATCGTGGCCGCGATGCGGCTCGGGATGAAGCGGGGGAGGCGGTGACGGCCGTGGTGGGAGAAGAGCGCGGGGAGCTGACCGAGGGGGAGCTGAAGCCGTTCGAGGGGCGGCCGGCCGCCACCGCGGCCGAGGGCAAGGACCCGGTCAACGAGCCGATGATCCGGCACTGGTGCGAGGCGATGGGGGACACGAACCCGGCGTACGCGGGCCCCGACGCGATCGCGCCGCCGACGATGCTCCAGGCGTGGACGATGGGCGGCCTCTCCGGGTTCGAGGGCCGCTCGCCGGCCCACGACGAGCTGTTCGCGCTGCTGGACGGCGCGGGGTACACGTCGGTGGTCGCGACCGACTGCGAGCAGGAGTATCTGCGTCCGCTGCGGCCCGGCGACGCCATCACCTACGACTCGCTGATCGAGTCCGTCTCCCCGCTGAAGACGACGAAGCTGGGCTCGGGGCACTTCGTCACGACGCGGATGGACGTCCGGGTGGGCGGCGAGCTGGTGGGCACGCACCGCTTCCGCATCCTGAAGTACACGCCTGCGGCCAGGGCGGGGGGCGCGAAGCGGGGTGGGGCCGCCCAGCCGGGCGGGGCGGCGAAGCCGGGTGGGGCCGCCCAGCCGGGCGGGGCCGCGAAGAAGCTGCGCCCGCGGCCGGTGGTGAACAGGGACAACGCGGGCTTCTGGGAGGGCGTCGGCGACCACCGCCTCCTCATCCAGCGCTGCGGCACCTGCGAGACGCTCCGCTTCCCGTGGCTGCCGGGGTGCAATGCCTGCGGCGGGCAGGAGTGGGACACGGTGGAGGCGTCCGGCGAGGGCACGGTCTTCAGCTATGTAGTCATGCACCACCCGCCGTTCCCGGCCTTCGACCCGCCGTACGCGGTGGCCCTGGTCGAGCTCGCGGAGGGCGTGCGCATCGTGAGCAACGTGGTGGGCGTCCCGTACGACAAGGTGCGGATCGGCATGCCGGTCCGGCTCGAATTCCTGGCGGTGGACGACGAGTTGGAGCTGCCCGTGTTCCGGGCCGTCGAGGCGGGGGAGGCGTGACATGGACTTCACTCCGACGGACGAGCAGGAGGCGGCGCGGGAGCTGGCCGCGCGGATCTTCGGCGACCTGTCCACCCCGGAGCGGCTCGCCGGCCTGGGCGGCGGCAGCGACACCGAGTTGTGGAAGGCGCTGGGCGGCGCGGGACTGACCGCCGCCGTGGAGGAGACCGGGCTGCTCGGCCTGGTCCTGATGCTGGAGGAGCAGGGGAGGACGACGGCGCAGGTGCCGTTCGCGGCGAGCTGTGTGTACGGGCTGCTCGCGCTGGCGGAGCACGGCACACAGGAGCAGCGGGAGCGGCTGCTGCCCGGGTTGCGGGACGGGGCGACCGTGGCGACCGGGGCGTTCCCGGCGCGGGGTGGCATCGTGATCACCGGGCGGGAGGACGGGGGTGGCGGGGGTGTGCGGGCGCGGCTGACCGGGACGGTGCCCTGGGTGCCGTGGCTGCGGGAAGCGACGCAGGTGCTGGTGGCGGTCCGGGAGGGCGGCGCCGCCGGGGGCGAGGCCGGGGAGGCGGAAGAAAGTATCCACAGCCTGTGGATGGTGTCGGCGGACGACGCCGGGTGTGAGCCGGTGGAGCTGACGGCGCCGTGGGCCGCGGGCCGGCTGGTGCTCGACGGGACGCCGGCCGAGCGGATCGGCGGGCCCCGGGCGTACGGGGAGGTGCTGGCGGCGGCGCGGACCGCGTTCGCCGGGCTGCAGGCGGGCGTGTGCGCGGGTTCCCTGGCGCGGGCGGTGGAGTACACGAACGAGCGGGAGCAGTTCGGCCGGCCGCTCGCCGCCAAGCAGGGCGTCCAACTCCGCGCGGCGGAAGCCCATATGGACATCGAGGCGATCCGGGTCACGGCCTATGAGGCGGCCTGGCGGCGGGACGAGGGCCTCCTGTACGGGAGCCACGCGCTGACCGCGGCCTGGTGGGCGTCCGAGGCGGGCAAGCGGGTCGTGCACACGGGCCAGCACCTGCACGGCGGCATGGGCGCGGACCTGGACCATCCGGTGCACCGGCACTTCCTGTGGGGGCGGCAGATCGACGGATATCTGGGAGCCGGCGGTGAACTGCTGGAGGAGCTGGGCGGGTTGATCGCGGCGGGCCGGGAGACGGGGACCACGGAAGGGAGCACGTCATGAAGGCAGGTGAGGCGCTGCCGCCGCTGGAGATCGAGGTGACCAGGACACTGATCGTCGCCGGGGCCATCGCGTCCCGGGACTACCAGGACGTCCACCACGACGCGGAGCTGGCCCGGCAGAAGGGCTCCCCCGACATCTTCATGAACATCCTGACGACGAACGGGCTGGTGGGCCGGTACATCACCGATCACTTCGGCCCGACGGCCGTCCTGCGCAAGGTCGCGATCCGGCTGGGCGCGCCGAACTATCCGGGGGACACGATGGTGCTGACCGGCACGGTGCTCGACGTGGAGGCCGGTGACGAGGGGGAGACGGCCCGGGTCCAGGTCGTGGGGAAGAACGGGATCGGCAGCCATGTCACCGGCACCGTGACGGTCACCGTGCCGTCGGCGGGCCGCGACCGGGCCGCGGGGAGGCCGGTATGAGCGTGCACACGAAGGACCGCCTCGGCGGCAGGGCGGCGATCGCCGGCATCGGCGCGACCGAGTTCTCCAAGGACTCGGGGCGCAGTGAGCTGAAGCTCGCGGTGGAGGCCGTGCACGCGGCGCTCGACGACGCGGGCCTCTCCCCCGGTGACGTCGACGGACTGGTCACGTTCACGATGGACACGAACCCGGAGATCACGGTCGCGCAGGCCGCGGGGATGGGAGAGCTGTCGTTCTTCTCCCGGGTGCACTACGGGGGCGGCGCGGCCTGCGGCACGGTGCAGCAGGCGGCCCTCGCGGTGGCGAGCGGGGTCGCCGAGGTGGTCGTCTGCTACCGGGCGTTCAACGAGCGCTCGGGCCGCCGCTTCGGTTCGGGAGTGCAGCACCGGGAGCCGTCGGCGGAGGGCGCGGCGCTCGGCTGGTCCCTGCCCTTCGGGCTGCTCACTCCGGCGTCCTGGGTGGCGATGGCGGCGCAGCGGTACCTGCACGAGTACGGACTGACCCCGGAGGCGTTCGGTCATGTCGCCGTGGTGGACCGCAAGTACGCGGCGACGAACCCGGCGGCCTACTTCTACGGCAAGCCGATCACCCTGGACGACCACGCCGCCTCGCGCTGGATCGTCGACCCGCTGCGGCTGCTCGACTGCTGCCAGGAGACGGACGGCGGACAGGCGATCGTCGTCACGAGCGTGGAGCGGGCCCGGGACCTGCGCCGCGCGCCGGTGGTGATCGAGGCCGCGGCCCAGGGCGCCGGCCGGGCCCAGGAGCAGATGACCAGCTTCTACCGGGACGGTCTGACGGGGCTGCCGGAGATGAGCGTGGTGGCCCGGCAGCTGTGGCGGACGTCGGGGCTGCGGCCCTCGGACATCGACGTGGGGATCCTGTACGACCACTTCACGCCGTTCGTGCTGATGCAGCTGGAGGAGTTCGGGTTCTGCGGGCCGGGCGAGGCGGCGGACTTCGTCGCGGAGGAGCGCCTCCCGCTGAACACGCACGGGGGCCAGCTGGGCGAGGCCTATCTGCACGGGATGAACGGCATCGCGGAGGGAGTGCGGCAGCTGCGGGGCACGGCGGTGAACCAGATGGCGGGCGCGGCGACGGCTCTGGTCACGGCCGGCACGGGGGTGCCGACCTCGGGCCTGGTCCTCGGCCGGGACGGGTGAGGGGGCGCGGGCGGGGCTGCGGGGAGCGATGCTCTCAGGGCTGAACCCTCAAGGGTCCTCACCGCGTCCTCCACCTTCAGGAGGTGGGGCTACCACCCCGCGTACAACCTGAGGCGGACGTCGCTTCGGGACCTCCGGCCGATCCGCCGGGACGGGGTGCGCTCATAGCGTGGAGCCATGACCGCAACCCTGGCGCCCGCCCGCAGCAGCGCAGCGCAGACCGCACCGCGTACCCCCGCAGGGACGCGCACTCCGGCGGGGACCTGTGCCCCGGCGGCGGCGCGGACCCCGGCCGGGGCGCGTGCGGCGCACGGTGCGCACACGACGTACCCGTCGTTCGCGTCGTACGTCAGGGCGCGCCAGCCGGTGCTCCTGCGCACGGCGCGGTCGCTGACGGCGAACCCGTGCGACGCCGAGGACCTGCTGCAGACCGCGCTCGCGAAGACGTACGTCGCGTGGGACCGGATCGAGGACCACCGGGCGCTCGACGGGTACGTGCGGCGGGCTCTGCTGAACACGCGGACCTCCCAATGGCGTAAGCGCAAGGTGGACGAGTTCGTCTGCGACGAGTTGCCGGAGCCGCAGGTGCTCCCGGCGGGGGACCCGGCGGAGCAGCAGGCCCTCCACGACGCGATGTGGCGGGCGATCATGAAGCTGCCCGCGCGGCAGCGGGCGATGGTCGTCCTGCGGTACTACGAGGACCTGAGCGAGGCGCAGACCGCCGAGGTGCTCGGGGTCTCCGTCGGGACGGTCAAGAGCGCGGTCTCGCGGGCGCTCGGCAAGCTGCGCGAGGACCCGGAGCTGGGTCCCGTGCGGGCCTGATCTGGGGTTCAGGACGCCGATCGGGTGACCGCCCAGCTGATCGATCATTCCCGGGACTAGTGACATACCACGCGGTATGCGGTGAGAATCGGCAGAACTTTACTGCTCCGTAGCGCCCACCGGGAGGACGCCGTGCTGAGCACGATGCAGGACGTACCGCTGACCGTGACCCGCATCCTGAACCACGGGACGCGCGTGCACGGCACCTCGCAGATCATCACGTGGACGGGCGAGGGCGAGCCGCACCGCCGTTCGTTCGCCGAGGCGGGCGCCCGCGCGGCCCAGCTCGCGCACGCACTCCACGACGACCTCGGCATCCGGGGCGACGACCGCGTGGCCACGCTGATGTGGAACAACGCGGAGCACGTCGAGGCCTACTTCGCGGCTCCCGCGATGGGCGCCGTGCTGCACACGCTGAACCTGCGGCTCCCGGCGGAGCAGCTGAGCTGGATCGTGAACCACGCGGCCGACCGCGTGATCATCGTGAACGGATCGCTGCTGCCGCTCCTCGCGCCGTTGCTGCCCGGACTGACGACGGTCGAGCACATCGTGGTCTCGGGGCCCGGCGACCGTTCGCTGCTCGAGGGCGCGCGGGCACGGGTGCACGAGTACGAGGAGCTCGTCGCCGGGAAGCCGACCACGTACGACTGGCCGGAGCTGGACGAGCGGCAGGCCGCCGCGATGTGTTACACCTCCGGCACCACGGGCGACCCGAAGGGCGTCGTCTACTCCCACCGTTCGATCTACCTGCACTCGATGCAGGTGAACATGACGCAGTCGATGGGGCTGACCGACGCGGACACCTCGCTCGTCGTCGTGCCGCAGTTCCACGTCAACGCCTGGGGCCTGCCGCACGCCACGTTCATGACCGGTGTGAACATGCTGATGCCGGACCGCTTCCTGCAGCCCGCGCCGCTGGCCGAGATGATCGAGTCCGAGCGCCCCACGCACGCCGCCGCCGTCCCCACCATCTGGCAGGGCCTGCTCGCCGAACTCAGCGCCAAGCCGCGTGACGTGTCGACGCTGACCCAGGTCACCATCGGCGGTTCCGCCTGCCCGCCCTCCCTCATGAAGGCCTTCGACGAGCTCGGCATGCGGGTCTGCCACGCCTGGGGCATGACCGAGACCTCTCCGCTCGGCACCGTCGCCCGCCCGCCGGCCGGCGTGGAGCCGGGCAGCGACGAGGAGTTCGCCTACCGCCTCACCCAGGGCCGCTTCCCCGCCGGCGTCGAGGCGCGGCTCACGGGACCCGGCGGCGAGCAGCTGCCCTGGGACGGGGAGTCCGCGGGCGAGCTGGAGGTGCGCGGGCCGTGGATCGCGGGCGCGTACTACAACGGCCCGGACGCCGAACCGCTGCGTCCCGCCGACAAGTTCAGCGAGGACGGCTGGCTCAAGACCGGCGACGTGGGCACCATCAGCCCCGAAGGCTTCCTGACCCTCACCGACCGCGCCAAGGACGTCATCAAGTCCGGCGGCGAGTGGATCTCCAGCGTCGACCTCGAGAACGCGCTGATGTCGCACCCGGACGTCGCCGAGGCTGCCGTCGTCGCCGTCCCCGACGACAAGTGGGGCGAGCGGCCGCTGGCCACCGTCGTGCTGAAGGAGGGGGCGAGCGCGGACTTCGAGACGCTGCGCGCGTTCCTCGCCGAGAAGGTCGCGAAGTGGCAGCTGCCCGAGCGCTGGACGGTCATCCCCGCCGTCCCGAAGACCAGCGTCGGCAAGTTCGACAAGAAGGTGCTGCGCCGGCAGTACGCCGACGGCGACCTGGACGTCACGCAGCTCTGACGCCCGTACCCGCGCACTGTTTCACGTGAAACAGGGGCGGCCCCGCCTCGGGGCCGCCCCTGTTCCGTGCGCGCTCAGCGGATCGTCAGTTCGTGCCGATCTTCGCCAGCAGGTCCACGATCCGGCCCTGCACCTCGTCGCTCGTCGAGCGCTCCGCGAGGAACAGCACCGTCTCCCCCGCCGCCAGGCGCGGCAGGTCCGCCTCGTCGACGGCGGCCGTGTAGACGACGAGCGGCGTGCGGTTCAACTGCCCGTTCGCCCGCAGCCAGTCGATGATGCCCGCGCGCCGGCGGCGGACCTGGAGCAGATCCATCACGACCAGGTTGGGCCGCATCTGGCCCGCCAGCGTCACCGCGTCCGCGTCGCTCGCGGCCCGCGCCACCTGCATCCCGCGCCGCTCCAGCGTGGCGGTCAGGGCGAGTGCGATCTCCTCGTGCTCCTCGATGAGCAGGACCCGCGGCGGGTGCTGCTCGCTGTCGCGCGGGGCCAGCGCCTTCAGGAGCACGGCGGGGTCGGCACCGTACGCGGCCTCGCGCGTCGCCTGTCCGAGGCCCGCCGTCACCAGGACCGGCACCTCGGCGGCGACGGCGGCCTGGCGCAGCGACTGCAGCGCGGTCCGGGTGATCGGCCCGGTCAGCGGGTCCACGAACAGCGCGGCGGGGAACGCCGCGATCTGCGCGTCGACCTCCTCGCGCGAGTGCACGGTCACCGGGCGGTAGCCGCGGTCGCTCAGCGCCTGCTGGGTCGTCACGTCCGGGGCGGGCCACACCAGGAGACGGCGCGGGTTGTCCAGCGGCTCCGGGGGCAGCTCGTCGTCCATCGGCTGCGGCTGCGGCCGGTTGGCGATCTCCACGGCACCGCCGGGACCGTCGAGCGGCTCGGGGCCCTCCGCCGCGTTCTGGTCGGGGGCGCCGATCGCGTAGGAACGGCCCGCGCCCTCCGAGGCGTTCGGGGACAGCCGGGGCGGCTGCGGGTGCGGGCGGGCGGCGTTCGGCGCGGGGGCCGGTGCCGCTGCGGGCGCGGGTGCCGTCGCCGGGGTGGCCGTGGCCGTGCCCTGCGGGGGCGTCTGCGCGCCGGGGGCCTCGGGCTGGTCCGGCCGGGTCGACAGCTTGCGCCGCCGGCCCGAACCGCTCGTCGTGCCACCGCCCTGCGAGTGACCGTCCGCCGGCTGCGGCACGCCCTGCGGCGGGGTCGCCCCGGCCTGCGCGGGTGCCTGCGGCGGCACGGATCCGGGAATCGGGCCCGGCGTCTGACCTCGGCGCTGCTGCTCGGCGATCTGGCGCCCGAACGGCACGCCCTGGCCGAGCGTGCGCACGCTGAAGGCGCGGCCCTGCGTCGAGTTCGTGTCACCCGTCGGAGGCTGCGGGGACTGCGGGGACTGCGGGGCCTCAGCGGGCAGCGGCTGAGCGGCCCGCGCCTGCTGCGGGGCCTGCTGAGGTGGCTGCTGCCGCGGCGCCGGAGTGCCCCGGGCGGGCGTCTGCTGCGCCGGGTGCGGCTGCGGCGGGGTGTGGTCCTGGGCCGGGTCCGGCTCGGCCGACGCGTGCTGCTGGGGCTGGTCCGCGACGGGCTGAGCGCCCGGCGCACCGGCACCGTCAGGGGCACCGGCCACGCCGGTGTCCTCGGCGTCGTCGCCGTCGTCCTCGAACTGCATCGGGGCCACGGTCGGAGCCGCGACCGGCGCCGGAGCAGGCGGGGCCTGCGGCTCGTCCTGCGACGCCGCGCCGGGCACGGACGGAACGACGAACGGCACCTGACCAGGCACGGACGCCTGAGGCTGCACGGGCTGGGGCTGCACCGGCTGAGGTACCGGCTGCGGCGTGCGGTCGGCCTCCGCCGGAGGCAGCGCGAACGCCTCCCGCGGCTGCTGCGAGGAGGCGGGGGCCGCAGTCTGCGCGGTGCCCAGCGCGCGCCGCGCCCGGCGCCCGGAAGGCTGCGCCGCGGCACCGGCCTCGGCCGGCTCCAGCGCGTTCGCCCCCGCGCCCGGGGTCTCGTGCGCGGCCGCCGACGGCAGCGCGGGCAGCGCGTGCTGCTCCTGCGCCCCGTCCCGCCGAGCGCGCCGCCCGGTCGGCGCGGGCACGCCCTGCGGCGGCACCGCCTCGCCGAGGGCCGGGGAGCCCGCCGCGTGTTCGGCCGAGGTCACGACCGCGCCCTGGGCCGCCGCGTGCTCCACCGCACCGCGGTTGTCGTCGGCGCGACGCGCGCGCCGACGCCCGGTCCCGGAGGACGGTGCGCCGGAATCCGCAGGACCGACAGGGGCGTCCTGCGCCACGGGCAGCTCGGGACGCCCGGCCCCCTCGGCGCCACCGGCCTCGACGGGCACGTCACCGCGCACCGCGACACCGGACCCGACAGACGCCTGCTCACCGGAGGAAGCCTCGGCACCGGCCACCGGCTCCTCGGCGGCACGGCGCCCGCGCCGCCGGCCCGTACCGCCACCGGCGGCGGGCGGCTCGGCGAGACCGCTCTCCAGGAACGCGTCCACCGAGGGCCCGGAGGCCCGGCGCGCACGGCGGCGCCCACCCCGCGTGGCCTGCGCCGGCACGTCCTGCGCGGCGTCCGCCTCCGGCGCGACGGCGGAGGGCTCGGCCGTGGGAGCGGGAGCGGCGGGAACCACCCCGGCCCCGCCCCCGATCGGCACCTCGAGGACGTACGCGCTGCCGCTCATGCCCGGCACCTCGTGCGTCTGCAGCACACCGCCGTGCGCCCGCACGATGCCCCGGACGATCGGCTCGTGCACCGGGTCGCCGCCCGAGTAGGGGCCGCGCACCTCGATGCGGACGCTGTCCCCGCGCTGGGCCGCGGCCACCACGACGGTCGAGTCGACGTAACCACCGCCCGCCACGGCCCGCGAGTTGCCCGTCGCGTCGATCCCGGCGACATCGGCGATCAGGTGGGCGAGCGCGGTCGCGAGGCGCCCCGCGTCGACCTCGGCCTCGATCGGCGGCGCGTGCACGGCGAACTGGACCCGGCCGGGCCCGATCAGCTCGACGGCCCCGTCGACACCGGCCGCCACGACGGCGTCCAGCATCGCGGGCACACGGGCGAGCTTCTCGTCGTCGGTGTCGAGGAGCTGGTACGCCAGCACGTTGTCGACCAGCGTCGTCATACGGGAGTAGCCGGCCGACAGGTGGTGGAGCACCTGGTTGGCCTCCGGCCACAGCTGGCCCGCGTCGTCCGCCGCGAGCTGCCCGAGCTCCCGGCGCAGCTCCTCCAGGGGACCGCGCAGGGACTGGTCGAGGACGGCGAGCAGCTGCGCGTGACGGGCCGCCAGCGCCTCGAACCGGTCCTTCTCCCGCTCGGCGAACGCGGCGCCGCGCTCCCGCTCGGCCGACAGCTCCTCCGCGTGCTGCTCGCGCGCGGCGGCCAGCTCCCCGGTCAGGTCCTCGCGGACGGAGGCGAGCTCGGCGGTCAGCTCCTCGCGCACCCGCTCCAGTTCGGCCGCGCGCTCCTCGCGCTCCTTCTCGGCCTCCTCGTCGCGCCGCGCCAGCTCCTGCGCGTGCTCGGTCACGAGCTGGTCGAAGGGTCGGCGGTCGGTGAACGTCATCACCGCGCCGACCAGTTGGTCCCCGTCGCGCACCGGCGCCGTCGTCATGTCGACGGGCACCTTCTCGCCGCTCTTGGCCCACAGGACCTGCCCGCGCACCCGGTGCTTGCGCCCGGAACGCAGGGTGTCGGCGAGCGGCGACTCCTCGTACGGGAACGGGTCGCCGTCCGCGCGCGAGTGCAGGACGAGGGTGTGCAGCTCCTTGCCGCCGAGATCGCTGGCGCGGAAGCCGAGGATCTGTGCGGCCGCCGGGTTGACCAGGACGATGCGTCCGTCGGTGTCGGTGCCGACGACACCCTCGGCCGCGGCCCGCAGGATCATCTCGGTCTGCCGCTGCGAGCGGGCCAGTTCGGCCTCGGTGTCGAGGGTGCCGGAGAGGTCGCGGACGACGAGCATGAGCAGCTCGGAGCCGCTGTAGCCGCCGCCACCGAGCCCGCCGGTGCCGTAGGGGTCCACCGCGTCGCGCGCGCCGTCCGCCAGATTCGCGGAGGTGACCTCGACCGGGAACTCGCTGCCGTCGGTGCGGCGGGCCATCATCCGGGTCGGCTTGGTGCGGCCGCGCTCGTCGGTGACGGTGTCCGGGCGGCGCATCGAGCCGGGGATCAGCCGCGAGTCGAACTCAGGCAGCAGGTCGAGCAGTCCGCGCCCGACGAGCGCGGTGCCCGGGGCCTCAAATGCCTCAAGTGCGATCGAATTGGCGTTGACGACGGTCCCGTTGGTGTTGACCAGCACCAACGCGTCCGGCAGTGCGTCGAGTATGGCTGCGAGGCGAGCAGCGCCTCGGGATGGCCTGCTGCTCACGACGACGCTTCCTCCCTGATGTACCGCTATACCGCGACCCGTCCACCGCACGGGCCCTCTTTGCCCCGCGGCGCGCGACGTGTCTCGGGAGGGAGTCTACGGGCAGTGGTTGCGCTCGCGACGCCGGATGAGAGGGAGCCCACGTAGAGGATGTGGGGATCCCGGGCGCGCCGGGTCATGACGCTGTGACCGATGGACCCTGGGTCACGGGGCGGTCGCGGGCAGCACGGGGCTCAGCTGCCGCCACCGGGCGATCTGGCAGCCGTCCGCCAGGCTGTACGAGGCGTCGACCGGGCGGCCGTGCCAGGTGCCGGTGATGTGCGCTGTCGCGGGGCCGCCGTACTGCATGGTGCAGAGCTGGTCCTTGGCCGCGGGGGCGAACGGGTCCTGCCCCTCGTTCTCGATCTCGTCGAGCCGCGCACAGGCCGCGGCCGCGTCCGGGTGCGTGCCGCCGGCGGGGGCGCAGCGCAGCTCGTACGTGCCGTCGTTGCCGTTGCCCGAGTCGCTGACCGTGAGCCGCAGCTGGTCGGGGGCGGCGGCCGGGCCCTGCGGGAGGAGACCGTCGAGCAGGCCGACCGGGCCGGGAGCGGTGCGGATGGGCCCGGTGTCGGCGTGCGCGGCGGCGGGCAGCGAGGCGCCGAGGGCCGCGGCGGAGGCGGCGGCGGTGAGCAGCAGGCGGGCCGCGGTGCGGGACGGCGACGCGGACGTGCGGGAGGAGAAACGACGCAGCAACATGCCGTGTCTAACGCCCGGACCGCCGCGACGTTGCGCGCCGCGCGGGGGCTTTGCCCTCTGGCCTGCCCTCCTAGTACCGTGGGGGGCGATTGGTGACGCGCCCTGAGCTGTGTCATCATCTGCACGCAACTCGACGCGCTCGCGCGGAGGGTTTGTGCTGGAGGCGTCGCCTAGTCCGGTCTATGGCGCCGCACTGCTAATGCGGTTTGGGCCTTAAAGCCCATCGAGGGTTCAAATCCCTCCGCCTCCGCAGCAAGATCCGAAGCCCCGGTCCACCAGGACCGGGGCTTCGCTGTTTCCGCCGTGCTGTTTCTTGGCCGTCCGTCGGGCTCTCGGAGCCGCGCCCGCCGTCGGCGCCCAGCACCCGTCAGGCACGTTTTCGCAGGTCACAAGGGGTGGACCCAATGGATTTCACATGACGGCGGCAGTCATGTAATGTTCTTCCTGTCGCCGGGACAGGCCGAAAGGCCGGGAACGGAGACGACAACAAAACAAGCACTCGTAGCTTAACGGATAGAGCATCTGACTACGGATCAGAAGGTTGCAGGTTCGAATCCTGCCGAGTGCACATCGAGTGAGAGGCCCCGGACGAGAGTCCGGGGCCTCTCGCGTTTCAGGCCGGGACCTCGGCCGGCTCCGTGGTCGCGGTCCGGACGGTGTCGGTGACGCGGCGGCGCCGGGTCGGGAGGCCCATCGTCGGGTTGGCCACGCCCCAGGCCGCGCCCTTGCAGATCAGTTCCTTGTAGAGGGCGGCGAGGCGGCCGGTCAGGGCGGCGTTGACCGCGCGGTCGTCGGCGGTGACGTACTGGATCAGGCCCTCCTTGCGGCCCAGCGAGATGCACTGGTTGAAGTAGCGCAGCGGGGCGTGGGGGAGCTTGCCGCCGGTGAGGCGGGCGGCGATCGAGTCGGCGGCCTGCCAGGCGGTCGGGGTGCCGGAGGCGCAGGACATGCGCAGCGGCTTGTCGCCGGCACCCATGGCGAGGGCGGCGTCGCCGATCGCGTACACGTCGGGGTGGGAGACCGAGCGCATCGTGTCGTCGACGACGATCTGGCCGGTGTCGCCGACTTCCAGGGCGGTGGCGCGGGCGAGCGGGTGGACGGCGAAGCCGGTCGTCCAGACCGTGACGTCGGCGGGGAGCGCGGTCCCGCCGGCGGTGGTGACCGTGTCGGGGCCGACCTCGGTGACGGCGGTGTTCTCGTGCACGGTGATGCCGAGTCCGGCGCAGACCTTGCGCAGGTGGCGGCGGCCCTTGGGGGAGAGCCAGTCGCCGAGTTCGCCGCGGGCGGCCAGGGCGACGGAGAGGTCCGGGCGGGCCTCGGCGATCTCCGTGGCGGCCTCCAGGCCGGTCAGGCCGCCGCCGACGACGGTGACGGTCCCGCCCGCGGGCAGCTCGGCCAGGCGCTCGCGCAGCCGGAGCGCGCCGGGGCGGCTCGCGATCTGGTGGGCGTGCTCGGTGGTGCCGGGGACGCCGTGGGTGTTCCAGGCGCTGCCGAGGGCGTAGACGAGGGTGTCGTAGGCGAGTTCCTCGGGGGCGGCGCCGTCGGCGGTGACCGTGACGGTCTTTCCGTCGACGTCGATGCCGGTGACCTTCGCGAGCTTCAGGGTGACGCCGGTGCCCGCGAACATCTCGGCGAAGGGGCGGGGCGTCAGGTCCTGGCCGGCCGCCAGCTGGTGCATGCGGACGCGCTCGACGAAGTCGGGCTCCGCGTTGACGAGGGTGATCGAGACGTCGTCGCGGTGCAGGCGCTTGGCCAGGCGTCCCGCGGCGATGGCTCCGGTGTATCCGGCCCCGAGAACGATGATGCGGTGCTGCTGCATGTCCAGCTCCTGTCTCTGACGGTTTCGCCCCTTGAACCGGGCGGCCCGTCGATTCCTGACAGGATTGGAGTGTGACCTGGGTCACATATGGGTCAGAAGGCTGTGATCAGGGGTTTTCCGTGGTCCGTGGCGGCCCAGACGCGGGTCGCGCGCTCCAGCTTGTCCGGGTTCACCTGGCTGCGGACGGCCGCGACGTGCCCGTCGGCCATCTCCAGGCACATGACGCCGATGACGTGGCCGTCGACGACCGCCACGACCGCGGGGGCGCCGTTGGCCGTCGTCGCGTAGATGTCGGCCGGACCGCCCGTGATGGCGCGCTTGGCCTTGCCCGGCTTGAACAGGCCGCGCATGAACGTGGCCACGGCCTTCGCGCCCTCGAACGCGCTCGCGCGGGCGGGCACCTTCCCGCCGCCGTCGCCGATCGCGATGGCGTCCGAGGTGAGGAGCTTGACGAGGGGCTCGGTGCGGCCGCTCGTGGCGGCGGCCAGGAACTCCTCGACGATGCGCTGGGCGGTCGCCTCGTCGATCTCGGTGCGCGGCGCGCGGCGCGTGCCGTCGGCGACGTGCTTCTTCGCCCGGTGCAGGATCTGCTGGCTGGACGACTCGCTGATGTCGAGGATCTCGGCGATCTCCCGGTGCGGGTAGTCGAACGCCTCGCGCAGGACGTACACCGCCCGCTCGTTCGGGGTGAGCCGCTCGAGGAGCGTGAGGACGGCGTACGAGACGGACTCGCGGCGCTCGGCGGTGTCGGCCGGGCCGAGCATCGGGTCGCCGGGCAGCAGCGGCTCGGGCAGCCACTGGCCGACGTAGGTCTCGCGGCGGGCGCGGGCCGAGGTCAGTTGGTTGAGGCACAGGTTGGTGAGGACCTTGGTGAGCCAGGCCTCGGGGACCTCGATGTGTCCGGGGTCGGCGGCCTGCCAGCGCAGATACGTGTCCTGCACGGCGTCCTCGGCCTCGCTCGCGGAACCGAGGAGGCGGTACGCGATGGCCTGCAGGCGGGGCCTCGCGGCCTCGAACCGGTCCACGTCGTTCAGGCTCACGGACATGGTCCGGATCCTAGTCGGCCCCGGCCCGAGCGGCCCGGGGATTGTCAGTGGCGTGCGCCATCCTGGCCGTATGACGTGGTGGTGCACGGGGATGCGGTGGGGTGCGGACGGGCCGGAGTTCGGGTGGTGGTCGGGGGCGGCGGCGGAGCGGGCGAGCGCGGTGCGGTTCGGGGAGCGGCTGGCGTTCCGGGTCTGCGGGCCGCGCAGGTGTCTCGGGGTGTGGCGGGGCGGGCGGCGCACGCCGTGTCCGGGGTGGGACGCGGTGCCGGAGCGGGGGACGCGGGCGCAGTGCGCGGAGTGCGCGGGGATCGACCGGGCGCGGTCGGTCGCGGCGGACACGCTGGCCGATGATCCGCGGCCGTACCGGGTGTATCTGGCCTGGTTCGGGGAGGGGCTGGTGAAGGTGGGGATCACGCGGGCCGACCGGGGCGCGGCGCGGCTCCTGGAGCAGGGGGCGGTGGCGTTCACGTGGCTCGGGGAGGGGCCGCTGATGGCCGCGCGGCGGGCCGAGGAGCTGCTGCGGGTCGGGCTCGGGGTGCCGGACCGGATCCCGTACGAGAGGAAGCGGATGGTGCGGGCGGGGCTCGGCGGGACGGAGGAGAGAGGGGCGGAGCTGGCGCGGGCGCACGCGGTCGCCGGGGGGCTGGCGGGGTGGCCGGAGTCGTTGGAGCGGGTGCCGTGCCGGGTGGTGGATCACGCGGGGGTGTTCGGGCTCGGGGCGGTCGACGGGCTGGACGGGGTCGTGAGCGGGGTCGTGGAGGGGGCGGTGGTGGCCGGGGTCGTGGTGGCCGCCGCGGGGCCGGATCTGCATCTGGTGGAGGCGGGCGGGAGACGGCTCGCCGTGGACGCGCGGGGGTTGGCGGGGTGGCCGTTGGAGGGGGTCGGGGCGGAGACGGTCGCGGAGGTGGCGGTGCGGGAGGTCCACGGGGTTCAAGGGGGGCTGTTCTGAGCGGACTCGGGTGGGCTGTGAGCGTCGCTCTGCCGGGTCGTGCGCCCGGGGTTCGGTGACCGGAGGGTCAAGGGACGGCCCCCGTTCGGAAAGGGTGTGGACAGGAAGCGGCGGGAGCGGTGAACGTGGGGGCATGAGTGATCACAGAGATGCGCCCGCGCCGGTTCGACCGCAGCCTCCCTTCGAACCCCCGTACCACGTCGTCGTGTTCACCTCCGTCCGCACCGAGGACGACGAGGGCTACGCCGAGACGGCGGTGCGGATGAGGGACCTGGTGAAGGAGATCCCGGGCTACCTCGGGCACGAGTCCGCGCGGACCCCGGGCGGACTCGGGATCACGGTCTCCTACTTCCGCGACGCCGAGGCGATCAAGGCGTGGCGGTCCGTGGGCGAGCACCGCGGCGCGCAGAAGCAGGGCCGCGCCGAGTGGTACGAGGAGTACACGGTGCACGTGGGAGAGGTCGTGCGCAGCCATGGATGGAAGCGTGACTGAGCCGGGCGAGGGCGAGGGCGGGGGCGGGGACGAGGCCGTCCGGGTCGCCGCGTTCCGGGAGCGGCACGGGCTGCCCGGACTCGTCGACGTGCACACGCACTTCATGCCGGAGCGGGTGCTGCGCAAGGTGTGGGCGTACTTCGACTCGGCGGGCCCGCTGACCGGCTCCCCGTGGCCGATCACGTACCGCGAGGAGGAGGACCGGCGGCTCGCGCGGCTGCGGGAGTTCGGGGTGCGCGCGTTCACGTCGATGCTCTATCCGCACAAGGCGGGGATGGCGCAGTGGCTCAACGGCTGGTCGGCGGAGTTCGCCGCCCGCACACCGGACTGCCTGCACACGGCGACGTTCTTCCCCGAGCCGGGCGCCGAGACGTATGTGCGGCGCGCGGTCGAGGACGGGGCGCGGATCTTCAAGGCGCATGTGCAGGTGGGCGCGTACGACCCGGCCGATCCGCTGCTCGACCCCGTGTGGGGACTGCTCGCCGAGGCCGGGGTGCCGGTGGTGACGCACTGCGGTTCGGGTCCCGCGCCCGGCAAGCACACCGGGCCCGAGCCGATCGCGAAGGTGTTGGAGCGGCATCCGCGGCTGCCGCTGATCGTCGCGCATCTGGGGATGCCGGAGTACACCGAGTTCCTGGACCTGGCCGAGCGGTACGGGGAGGTGCGGCTCGACACCACGATGGCGTTCACGGACTTCTGCGAGGAGCGCATGCCGTTCCCCGCACGGGAGCGCGGCCGGCTCGCGGATCTCGGGGACCGGGTGCTGCTCGGCACGGACTTCCCGAACATCCCGTACCCGTACGTGCACCAGCTGGAGGCGATCGAGGGGCTGGGGCTCGGCAGCGCGTGGGTGCGGGCCGTGTGCCACGACAACGGGGAGAAGCTGTTCCTCGGCTGAGAGCCCGCTGTGTGTTTCTCAGGGTTTTCACAGGTTCAGGAAAGGGGCTTCTCAGAGGGCGGTCGCAGGGTGGTGCCATGACCACAGCCGCGCCCCAGGGGCGAACCGAACTGCTGAAGCCGGACGGCAGGCCCGTCCGGGTGCTCGTGGTGGACGACGAACAGTCCATCACCGAGCTGTTGTCGATGGCGCTGCGCTACGAGGGCTGGCAGATCAGGTCGGCCGGTGACGGGGCCGGGGCCGTGCGCAGCGCGCGGGAGTTCCGGCCGGACGCCGTCGTGCTGGACATGATGCTGCCGGACATGGACGGGCTGAGCGTGCTCGGCCGGCTGCGCCGCGAGCTGCCGGACGTGCCGGTGCTGTTCCTGACGGCGAAGGACGCCGTCGAGGACCGGATCGCGGGGCTCACGGCGGGCGGCGACGACTACGTCACCAAGCCGTTCAGCCTGGAGGAGGTGGTCGCGCGGCTGCGCGGCCTGATCCGCAGGACCGGCACGGCCGAGCGGCACAGCGACTCCGTGCTCGTCGTGGGCGACCTGTCGCTCGACGAGGACAGCCACGACGTGGAGCGCGGCGGCACCCACATCCACCTCACCGCCACCGAGTTCGAGCTGCTGCGCTTCCTGATGCGCAATCCGCGGCGCGTGCTCAGCAAGGCGCAGATCCTGGACCGGGTCTGGAGCTACGACTTCGGCGGCCGGGCCAACGTCGTCGAGCTGTACATCTCGTACCTGCGGCGCAAGATCGACGCCGGGCGCGAGCCGATGATCCACACCCGGCGCGGCGCCGGGTACCTGATCAAGCCCGCCGCGACGCCGGTGCCGTGAGGCGGGCCGGGGCGCCGCGCGTCCGGACCCTGCGGACCCGGCTCGTCGTCACCGCCGTCGGCCTGATCGCGCTCGTCGCGGTGGTGATCGGCACGGTGACGACGCTGGCGCTGCACACGTATCTGTACGCGCAGCTGGACGGCAAGGTCGATGAGGTCGTCCACATGGCCGCCCGCGGCGACGGGCCCGGCGGCCGGGAGCCCGGGACGGACGGCCGGGCCGACGACCTGTCGTTCCTGGGCCTGCCGGGCCCCGGCGGCGGCGACACCGTGGGCGCGCTGGTCGGCGCCGGCGGCTCCCTCACCCGCGCGGAGCGTTCCGAGCAGGACTCCCCCACCCGCACCACCGAGCTGACCGGCGCCCAGACGGACGCCCTCGCCTCGGTCCCCCGCGACGGGCGCGCGCACAGCGTCTCCCTGCCCGGACTCGGTGACTACCGCGTCCAGTCGAGCGGGGACGGCAGCCTGCTCGTCGGCCTCCCTTCCACGGACATCGACGCGACCCTGAACCGGCTCGTCCTCATCGAGGCCTCCGTGACGGGCGCGGGCCTGCTCGCGGCCGGGGTGACCGGCGCCGTCATGGTCGGCGTCGCGCTGCGCCCGCTGCGCCGGGTCGCCGCGACGGCGACCCGCGTCTCCGAACTCCCCCTGCACAGCGGCGAGGTGGCCCTGCACGAGCGCGTCCCGGAGACCGAGGCCGATCCGCGTTCCGAGGTCGGCCAGGTCGGCGCCGCGCTCAACCGCATGCTCGACCACGTGCACGGCGCGCTGGAGGCGCGCCAGCAGAGCGAGACCCGGGTGCGCCGGTTCGTCGCGGACGCCAGCCACGAGCTGCGCACCCCGCTCGCCTCCATCCGCGGCTACGCCGAACTCACCCGGCGCGGCCACGAGCCGACCGGCCCCGACACCCGGCACGCGCTCGGCCGCATCGAGTCCGAGGCCCACCGCATGACGGGCCTGGTCGAGGACCTGCTGCTGCTCGCCCGGCTCGACACGGGCCGCCCCCTCGCCTGCGCGCCGACGGACCTGTCGCCGCTGGTCGTGGACGCGGTCGCCGACGCCCGCGCGGCCGGACCCGACCACGTGTGGCGGCTCGACCTGCCCGACGAACCGGCCGAGGTGCTCGCCGACCCGGCACGCCTGCACCAGGTCCTCGTCAACCTGCTGGCCAACGCCCGTACGCACACCCCGCCCGGCACCACGGTCACCGCGCGCGTGCACCGGGACGGGCCGTGGGTCCGCCTCGACGTGCGGGACGACGGTCCGGGCATCGCGGCGGAGCTGCTGCCGCACGTCTTCGAGCGGTTCGCGCGCGGCGACTCCTCGCGCTCCCGCACGGCGGGCTCCACGGGGCTCGGTCTGGCCATCGTGCAGGCGGTCACGGCCGCGCACGGAGGCACGGTGACCGTGGACTCGGCCCCGGGCCGCACCGTGTTCACCGTCCACCTCCCGGCCCGGACCGAGCAGGACCGCCAAAGCGACCGGCAGGACCGGCACGACCGTCAAAGCGACCGGCAGGACCGCCAAAGCGACCGGCAGGACCAGCACGACCGGCATCAGGCGCATCCGTACTCACAGGCGGGTCAAAGCCTCACCACACAGCCCTGACAGAGCAGTTGGCGACGGTCGGTGGCATGCGAACCGACTCTTCTGCGAGCACCGCTCCACCCGCCCCCGGGCCGGGGACGCTGCCGGCGCGGGAGCACCTTCCCGTCGGCAGCGGCGCCGTGCCGGTCCTGGACGTCGTCGTCCCCGTCTTCAACGAGGAGAAGGACCTCGACGCGTGTGTGCGGCGCCTGCACGCCCACCTGAACCGCACCTTCCCGTACCGCTTCCGGATCACGGTCGCGGACAACGCCTCCACCGACGCGACCCCGCGGGTCGCGCACCGGCTGGCCGCCGAGCTGGCCGGCGTCGCCTCCGTGCGCCTGGAGCAGAAGGGGCGCGGGCGGGCCCTGCGCGCCGTCTGGTCCGCGTCCGACGCGCCCGTCCTCGCCTACATGGACGTCGACCTGTCCACCGACCTGAACGCGCTGCTCCCGCTCGTGGCGCCGCTGATCTCCGGGCACTCGGACCTGGCGATCGGCTCGCGGCTCTCGCGTGCGGCGCGCGTGGTGCGCGGCCCCAAGCGGGAGTTCGTGTCCCGTGCCTACAACCTCATCCTGCGCGGCTCGCTCCAGGCCCGCTTCTCCGACGCCCAGTGCGGCTTCAAGGCGATCCGGCGCGACGTGGCGCAGGTGCTGCTGCCGCTGGTGGAGGACACCGGCTGGTTCTTCGACACGGAGATGCTGGTGCTGGCCGAGCGGGCCGGGCTGCGGATCCACGAGGTCCCCGTCGACTGGGTCGACGACCCGCACTCCAGCGTCCACATCGTGCGGACGGCGACCGAGGACCTGAAGGGGGTGTGGCGGGTCGGCCGGGCGCTCGCCACCGGCTCCCTCCCCCTCGACCGTCTCGCGCGCCCCTTCGGCGACGACCCGCGCGACGGCCGGCTGACCGGCGTTCCCCGGGGTCTCGCCCGTCAGCTCGTCGGCTTCTGCGCCGTCGGCGGTCTGTCGACCCTGCTGTACCTGCTGCTCTACACCGGCTTCCGTACGTTCTCCGGGGCGCAGGCCGCCAACGCGCTCGCGCTGCTCGTCTCGGCGGTCGCCAACACCGCCGCCAACCGGAGGCTCACCTTCGGGGTGCGGGGCCGGGCGAACGCGGTGCGCCACCAGGCCCAGGGAATCGTCGTCTTCGGCATCGGATGGGTGCTGACCAGCGGCTCGCTCCTCGCGCTCGGCGCGGCGTCCGACGGCGACGCCGCGCACTCCACCGAACTGGCGGTGCTCATCGCCGCGAACCTGGCGGCCACCGTGCTGCGCTTCCTGCTGCTGCGCGCCTGGGTCTTCCCGGACCGCGCCGAGCGGCCGGCGGTGTCCTCCGAGCCCACTCCCGGGAGCCGACGATGACCACACAGACCCCCACGGCCGAGCCCCTGACGGCGCCCGCGACAGCCGCGGACCCCCGACCCGCCGACGCGCGTTGGGTCCGCCCCGCGTTCCTCGCGCTCCTCCTCGTCATCGCCCTCGCCTACCTCTGGAACCTCTCCGCCTCCGGCTACGCCAATTCCTTCTACTCGGCCGCCGTGCAGGCGGGCAGCCAGAGCTGGAAGGCGTTCTTCTTCGGCTCGTCCGACGCCGCGAACGCGATCACCGTCGACAAGCCCCCGGCCGCCCTGTGGCCGATGGCCCTCTCGGTGCGGATCTTCGGCCTGAACTCCTGGGCGATCCTCGTGCCCGAGGTGCTGATGGGCGTGGCCACGGCGGCCGTCCTCTACGCGGCCGTGCGCCGCCGCTTCAGCGCCGCCGCGGGACTGATCGCGATGGCGGTGTTCGCCACGACCCCGGTCGCCGCGCTCATGTTCCGGTTCAACAACCCGGACGCGCTGCTCGCCCTCCTCATGACCGTCACGGTGTACTGCGTGCTGCGCGCGCTGGAGCAGGGCCGCACGAAGTGGCTGGTCGGCGCGGGCGCGGCGGTCGGTCTCGCCTTCCTCGCCAAGACCCTCCAGGCCTTCCTGATCCTGCCCCCGCTCGCTCTTCTGTACGGGATCTGCGCCCCGGTGAGGCTGCGCCGCCGCATCGCCCAACTGGCCCTCTCCGGGCTCGTCATGACCGTCGCGGGCGGCTGGTGGGTGGCCGTCGTCGAACTCTGGCCCGCGGCCTCCCGCCCGTACATCGGCGGTTCGCAGAACAACTCGTTCCTGGAGCTGACCTTCGGCTACAACGGCCTGGGCCGCATCAACGGCGACGAGACCGGCTCCGTCGGAGGCGGAGGCGGAGGCGGTGGCGGAGGCGGTGGCATGGGCGGCGGCACCGGCCAGTGGGGCGAGACCGGTCTCGGCCGGATGTTCAACGCGGAGATCGGCGGCCAGATCGCCTGGCTGCTCCCCGCCGCGCTGATCCTGCTCGTCGCGGCGCTCGTCCTGACCCGGAAGGCGCGGCGCACGGACACCGCGCGCGCCGCCTTCCTCGCCTGGGGCGGCTGCCTGCTGACGACGGGCCTCGTCTTCAGCTTCATGGCCGGCATCTTCCACCAGTACTACACGGTGGCCCTGGCGCCCTACCTCGCCGCGGTGATCGGCACCGGTGCGGTCGTGCTGTGGGAGGAGCGGGCCAGGATCGTCTGGTCGGCGACGCTCGGCACGGCCGTCGCGGTCACCGGGATCTGGGGGTACGTGCTCCTCGGCCGCACACCCGACCATCTGCCGTGGCTGCGCTGGGCGGTGCTGGTCGGCGGGCTCGCGGCGGGCCTGGGGATCGCGCTCGCGGGCCGGTTCGGGCGCGGGCTCGCGCTCGGCGCCGCGGGGCTCGGCCTCGCCGCGTCGCTGGCCGGGCCGACCGCGTACACGCTCAGCACGCTGGCCACGGGGCACACCGGGTCGATCGTCACGGCGGGCCCGGCCGGCGCGAGCATGATGGGCGGCCGGGGTGGTCCGGGCGGGGGTCCGGACGGCGGTGGCGGCCGGGCCGGTGGACCCGCGGGCGGTGCCGGCGGCGGCGCGATGCAGCCGCCGGGCGGCCGGACACAGGGCGCCGGCCCCGGCACGGGCACCACCACCGGCAATGGACCCGGTCAGCAGCAGGGCGGCGGCTTCCCGGGCGGTTCCCCCGGCGGAGCCATGGCCGAGGGCGGGCCCGGCGGCGCGGGAGGCGGCGGCATGGGCGGTCTGCTGGACGGCGCCACGGTCGGAGCCGAGGCGAAGCGGCTGCTCCTGAAGGACGCCGACGCCTACACATGGGCGGCCGCGGCCGTCGGCTCCCAGAACCAGGCGAGCTACCAACTGGCCACGGGCGTCCCGGTGATGGCCGTCGGCGGCTTCAACGGCACCGACCCGTCGCCCACCCTCGCCCAGTTCAAGAAGTACGTGGCCGAAGGGAAGATCCACTACTTCATCGGTGGGGGAATGGGCGGAGGCATGGGCGGGGCCGGCTCCTCGTCCGCGATCACGTCATGGGTCGAGCAGCACTTCGAGAAGGTCACGGCCGGGACGGCGACGTTCTACGACCTGACCCAGCCGAAGTCCTGATCCGTCCGAAGTCCTGATCCGACAGCCCGTGCTGTCTACCGGTCGAGCCGCACGTCGGCGACGACCGGCCGGTGATCGGAGGCGGCCGCCTCCGCCGGGATCGTCACGTCCCGCACGCCGACGCCCTCGCCGACCGCGACGTAGTCGATCCGGTTGACGGGGGCGTCGGCCGGATACGTACCGCCGGTCGCGGGCCCCGCGTCGCGCAGTTCCCGCCACAGCGGGGCCAGTTCGGGCGCGGCCGGCGCCGCGTTGAAGTCGCCGAGCAGGACCTGGCGGGCGCCGGGCAGGGCCGCGCGCTCGGCGCCCATGATCCGGCGGGTGTCGGCCACCTGCGCGGTCCGCACCGACGGATCGCCCCGGTAGTCGAGATGGGTGACGAACACCTGGAGCGGGACGCCCCGCACCTTGAGGGTGACCTCGCCGAAGCCGGGGGCCGGGGCCGGCACCGGGTTCGGGACCTGGGTGGAGAGCCGGGTGATGTCGTGGTTGACGGCGGAGCGGATCCGGTACCGGGACAGGACGGCGACCCCGAACTCGCGGCGCGGCTGCCCGACGGCCGCCGGGTCCAGGCTGTAGATCGGGGCGAACGCGACCCGCATCCCGAGCCGGTCGGCCAACTCCCGGGCCACGTCGAGGCCCTGGCTGCGGGCGCCCCAGTGGACGTCGACCTCCTGCAGCCCGATCACGTCGGCGTCGAGGGCGCGCAGCGCGGCGGCCTGCCGGTCGAGGTCGAAGACGTTGTCCTCCCCGGCCCCGGCGTGGATGTTGTACGTCGCGATGCGCAGGGGGACCGAAGGCGTTCCGGGCGTGTCGGCGGCGGCCGGTGCGGCGGTCGCGATCAGGCTCAACAGAGCGGCGGACAGGGCCATTTGGGGGAGCGCGCGAGCGCGATTCGGCATGCGGGAACGGTACGCCGAAAATGTCGTTGTACACCGTAAGGGTAACCCCTTACGGTGTATGGGAGACGGGTTCGGAGAGGCCCGGTACCGACACCGACACCGACAGGAGACCGCATGACGGCGACCACCGCCGAGAACCACAACAGCCCGGAGCAGCCGGAGCAGACGGCGCCCCCGGCCGGCGGCGGCCACCCCCAGCGCTGGCTGATCCTCGGGGTCATCTGCCTCGCCCAGCTGACCGTGCTGCTCGACAACACCGTGCTGAACGTCGCGATCCCCTCCCTCACCCGGGAGCTGGACGCGTCGACGGCCGACATCCAGTGGGTGATCAGCGCCTACTCGCTCGTCCAGTCGGGTCTGCTGCTCACCGCGGGCTCCAGCGCCGACCGCTACGGCCGCAAGAAGATGCTCGCGGCGGGACTCGTCCTGTTCGGCGTCGGCTCGCTGGTCGCGGGCCTCGCCGACTCCACCGCCCAGCTGATCGCGGCGCGGGCCGGCATGGGCGTCGGCGGCGCGCTGCTGATGACCACCACCCTGGCCGTCGTCGTGCAGATCTTCGACGACGCCGAGCGGGTCAAGGCGATCGGCCTGTGGGCGACCGTGAACTCGCTGGGCTTCGCCGTCGGCCCGCTGCTCGGCGGCGTGATGCTCGACCACTTCTGGTGGGGCGCGATCTTCCTGATCAACATCCCCGTCGCGGTCGTCGGCCTCATCGCCGTGCTCGCGCTCGTCCCCGAGTCCAAGAACCCGCGCGGCGACCGCCCCGACCTGCTCGGCGCGCTCCTGTCCACCGTCGGCATGACCGGGATCGTCTACGCGATCATCTCGGGCCCTGACAAGGGCTGGACCTCGGGGCCGACGCTCACCTCGGCCGCGATCGGGCTCGTCGTCATGGCCGCGTTCGTGCTGTGGGAGCTGCGCATCCCGTACCCGATGCTGGACATGCACTTCTTCCGGAACCAGAAGTTCACGGGGGCGGTGGCCGGCGCGATCCTCGTCGCGTTCGGCATGGGCGGCTCGCTCTTCCTGCTCACCCAGCACCTGCAGTTCGTGCTCGGGTACGGGCCCCTGGAGGCGGGGCTGCGCACCGCCCCGCTCGCCCTCACCGTCGTGGCGCTCAACCTCACCGGCCTGGGCGCCAAGCTGCTGCCCAAGCTGGGCACGCCGCTGACCATCGCGGCCGGCATGACCTGCCTGGCGGCGGGCCTCGCGGCGATCGCGCTGCTCGGCGGGGACGCGTACGGCGGCATGCTGGCGGGGCTGATCATCATGGGCGCGGGCATCGCGCTCGCCATGCCGGCGATGGCCAACGCGATCATGAGCGCGATCCCGCCGGAGAAGGCGGGCGTCGGCGCCGGGGTCAACGGCACGCTGGCCGAGTTCGGCAACGGCCTGGGGGTGGCGGTCCTGGGCGCGGTCCTCAACGCCCGGTTCGCCGCGCTCGTGCCCGTCGCGGCGGCCTCGCTCCCGGCGGCGCTCGCGGCCGCGGACACGGCGCCGGAGAAGGCCCGGATCGCGGACGCGTTCTCCTCCGGCCTCGAGACCAGTCAGCTGGTCGGGGCCGTGGCCGTGCTCGTCGGCGGGCTGCTCGCCGCGGCCTTGCTGCGGCGGGCGGAGCGGGCAGAATCAGCGGTGCCGGCTTCCGCATAGCATCGGTGGACGGGCGGACCGGACCCGACGGTTCCGCCCGTCCGTCCGCCCCGACGATCTTTGAGAAGGTGCCCCGATGGCGAAGGCAGCGCGGATGAGCGTCTGGCTGGAGGAGACGGAATCGGCCAAGGCGCCGCGCGGCCGGCGCACCGAGCAGCCGAGCGGCCTGGACCGGGACCGGATCACCGGGACCACGGTGCAGCTGCTCGACGCCGAGGGGCTCGCCAAGTTCTCGATGCGGCGCCTCGCGGGCGAGCTCGGGGTCACCGCGATGTCCGTGTACTGGTACGTCGACACCAAGGACGACCTGCTGGAACTCGCCCTGGACCGGGTCTTCGGCGAGCTGACGATCGACGAGGACGGTCCGTCGGAGGGCGACGACTGGCGGGAGTGGCTGCGTGACCTGGCCACCGCCTACCGGTCGCTGATCGTGCGGCACCCGTGGATCTCGCCGCTGGCCGGCAACTACCTCAACATCGGCCCGAACGCCCTGAGGTTCTCGTTCGCGGTGCAGCGCATCGTCGCGCGCACGGGCCTGTCCCTGCCCCGGCAGCGCGGCGCGATCGCGTCCGTCTTCCAGTTCGTCTACGGGTACGGGACGATCGAGGGCCACTTCCGGCAGCGCTGCGTGGAGGTGGGCATGACGCGGGACGAGTACTACACGAAGGCGATGTCCGGGTTCAGCGCGCCGCCGGAGATGGCGGACGCGGTGCGGCACGCCGAGCAGTTGATGGCGGAAGGCCCCGACAGCGGCTCCGTCGACCAGATCCTCGACGGCGACTTCGAGGTCGCCCTCGAGCTCCAGATCGCCGGCATCGAGGCCTTGGTCGCCCGGGAACGCGCGGCCTAGGCCGTGTCTTCAAACTCCCGTCGTCGCCCGGAGGGCGGCTTCGCGGCGTCTGGTGCGTGCTCTCGGTGTGCCGGGCGCAGGCCCTCGTAGCGGAGCTACTTGGGTCTTCGCCGGGTGCGGCGAGAGTACGTGCCAGACGTCGTGAAGCAGGCGGGAGTTT
>NZ_JBHYTK010000009.1:0-63260 GCF_042749255.1 Streptomyces sp. NPDC059524
CGGGGCGGGGGGCGCCGCCGCGACCGGGGCGACCGGGGCGGCGGGCACGAGTCCGGTGGAAGCCGACGGGACGGCGAGCGGGAGGAACGTGACGACGATTCCGGCGGCGAGCGTGGTGGCCGCGAAGACGATCGCGGGCCGCAGGAGGCCGGCCGTCCGCAGACCGGCCACCACACCGATCGACGGCCCCGAGTCCGGCTCACGGTCCGGCAGGCCCGGCACCGAGACGATCGCGGCCAGCGCGGCCACCCCGCCCGCGACGCACACCGGCCCGTACCCCACGTGCGCCACCAGCCACACCCCCAACGGCAGGGCCACCAGCGACGGAACCCCGGACACGATCCCGACCAAGGCCAGCCCCTCACCCCGGCGCTCGGGCGGGATCAGCGACGCCGTCAGCGCGCCACCCGCGACGACCGTGCAGGCGAAGCCCAGACCGCGCACGACGCAGACCGCCGTGATCCACGCCGTGCTCCCGGACACGGTCAGCACGAGCGCGGGCGCACCGAGGAGAAGCAGCCCCGCCACCAGCGTCAGGCGGTAACCGAAGCGGGCGACGATCCGGGGAGTGGCCAGCTCACCCGCGACCGTGGCCAGCATCAGCGCGCCCGTGGCGAGCCCCGCCGCGCTGCCGCGGCCCCCGCTGGACGCCTCCGCGTAGAGGGGGACGACCGACAACAGCAGGAAGAAGCCCGTCGACGCGCCGACGATCGAGACGAAGCGCAGCAGCAGAGGCCGCGTCACCAGAGGCGGCCGCGAACCGGCGCTCTTGGCTGGGGAGTTGACGTTTCTGGTCACACGACGAACCTAAGGAGCGAGCGGACCACCGGTAAGATCCGATTTCATGCCGCTGGAGTGGTCCGGTCTCTCTCCCGATCTGCTGCTGGTCATCGACCGGGACAGCGGCGAGCCCCTGCGGTCCCAACTGGAACGCCGACTGCGCGACGCGATCCGGACCGAGCGGCTGCGCGTCGGCGAACGCCTCCCGTCCTCACGCGAACTCGCCCGGGTCCTCGGACTCTCACGCGGCCTGGTGCAGGACTGCTACGCCCAACTCCAGGCCGAGGGCTACCTCGTGACCCGCGTCGGCTCCGCCACCCGCGTGGCGGCCGGCGCGGGCGTCCCGGCAGCGCCCGCGTCACCGGCGCCGGAGCCGCCACGGCTGCTGGCCGACTTCCGGTGGGGCGTCCCCGACCTGAGCGGCTTTCCCCTCGCCGACTGGCTGTGGGCGACGCGCGAGGCGGCACGCACCATGCCGACGGCGGCGCTCGACTACGGCGACCCGCGCGGCAGCGCAGCGCTGCGCGAGGTCGTCGCCGGATATCTGCGGCGGGTGCGCGCCGCCGATGCGGACCCGGAACGGACCGTCGTCTGCTCCGGGTACGCACAGGGCCTCGGCCTGGCCCTGCACGCCCTGGCCAGGTCAGGAATCCGCACCGTGGCGTACGAGGACCCCGGCTCACCGGCCACCATCTCCTCCGCCGCGGCCGCGGCGGGCCTGTCCGCGATCCCGATACCGGTCGACCAGCGCGGCGTCGACGTCCAGGCACTCGCCGCGACAAGTGCGCGCGCCGTCGTCGTCACCCCCGCGCACCAGTGGCCCACCGGCGTCGCCCTGGCACCCGAACGCCGCCTCGCCCTCATCGAGTGGGCCAGAACGCGGGACGCCGTCGTCATCGAGGACGACTACGACGCCGAATTCCGTTACGACCGCGAGCCGGTGGGCGCTCTCCAGGGACTCGCCGCCGACCGCGTGATCTCCCTCGGCACCGTCAGCAAGTCCCTCGCGCCCGCGTTGCGCATCGGATGGATGCTCTGCCCGCCCGCGCTCACCGAATCGATCATCGAGCACAAGCGGCTGAACGACCGCGGGGCGCCCACCCTCGACCAGTTGGCCCTCGCCACCATGATCGAGTCCGGCCGCTTCGACCGGCACCTGCGCCGCATGCGCACGACCTACGCGGCACGGCGCACCGCCCTGGTCGCAGCCCTCGCCGAACACGCCCCCGACGTCAGGGTGACCGGCCTCGCGGCAGGCTTCCACGCGGTGGCCCACCTGCCCGGACAGGCCGACGAACACGACCTCGTCGCCGCCGCCCGCACCCGGTCCGTCGGCCTCTACGGAATGAGCGCCTGCCGCGCCGCGCACGCGACCCGGCCGGCGCAGTTGATCCTGGGTTTCGGCGACGTGGGCGAACGCGCCGTCACGGCGGGCATCGCGGCGATCGGAGACCTGCTCACAGGGCGGTTGCCCCAACTAGGCGGTGAGTGCGGCTAGTTCAGCGCCCCACTGGTCGCAGGACGATCGTCCAGGTATGGATCGTGAAGCGTGCGGGGTCGTCGGGCAGTGGCTCGCCCACCATGACCGTCACCTGCTCGCCACTGCGCCGCAGCGACCGCAGGACGCGCGCGCCGGACGAAGCGGCGACGGGACCGAGTTCGCCTTCGATCTCCACGAGCGTACGACTGCGCAGGTCACGGTCGACCGACCGGAGACGGGCGCCGTCCAGGACGAGGATCGTGCCGTCCCGCAGGACGAGCGGCTCGGGCGGCTGGGGGTCGGACAGGGACGGTCCCTGCCGGATCACGCCACCGGGCAGGAGACGCACCACCCGGCCCTTCGTGGGCAGATTCCGGTCGGCCTCGACGACCCGCACGCCGGTGCCCACGACGTAATGACCGTACGAGCGCCAGGCGTCGGTACGGTCACCGTCCCGGTCGTACTCCCAGGTGTCGAAGAAGTCGTAGCCCTCCAGCCCGAGCAGGAAGCGGCCGCCGCCGCGCGCGGCACCGCGGGCGCCCCGCAACTCGGCGACCAGGCGGCCGTCGGCGAGGTCGAGAAGCAGAGCCGGGCCGAGCATGCCCCAGGGGGTGTACTCCAGGGAGTCCGTGGTCACCAGGACCCGGTCGCCGGAGAGGTGCACGGCATTGGGCCGGCCCACGCAGCGATGCGTCCAGCGGATCCGCCCGCTGTCGTCGACGCAGGTCACCGAGCCGACCGCGGTCTCGATCCGCAGTCCGTCACGCCGCGCCGCCACCTCCCGCGCCGGAAACCGCCACGACCCCACGGACCGCCGCCGCTCCACGACCTCGGCCCCCCACTCACCCGCCTGCCCCGCGCCCGCCCCGGTTTCCGCCACGGCCGAGAGAGTAACGGTGGTCGGCTCGCGGCGTGGCGCACGGGCTCTGACTTGCAGCCAGGAGACCCACCCCGACGATTTTGAACGAAGCGGTGAACCCCCCGTCCGGCGTGCGGGCAAGGCGGTCGCAGCCCACCGCGACGCCTGCGACGGAGCGCCATGGGACGTGGTCGTGGTCGGCTGAGCAGCGGGCATTCCGCTCCGGGGGTGCCGCAGCACTTCACAGGCAGCTGCACTCGGTGCCGTAGAACAAGAGGAACACGCCTGTCGCGGCGGTCAGCGTGAAGCCGGCCGCCGTCACGGCGGCGAAGCCCCGCCGCCGACGCCCCTTCGTGGGGTCACGGAACACGCTCCAGGCGCCGTGCGCGACGAACAGACAGAACAGCCCTGCACCCGCCACCGTCAGGCGCGGGCTGAAGGACCAGCTCAGGTAGGCGATCAGAAGCAGGCCGAGCAGCAGAGCGCAGGCGAGCAGAGTGAGGATCGCCTCGGCGACGGCTTCCCCGACCGTCTCCATCAGAAACTCGCCGATCCCCTTCGCCACCCGTCGCATGCCCACGCCCCCAACAGCCCTTCCTCTACGGCAGCACTTCGGCGTGCGCACAAGCACCGACCGTACGGAGCTCATTCACCAGATCGTCGGCGACTTCCACGGACACGTTGCTGACCAGGGTCGCGGGAAGTCGGCTGACGAGCGACTTGGCGACCCAGAGACTCATCCCCGTGCGCCTGTGCAGCAGTTTCACGACATCGATCGGCTCAGGACCGGAGTCCGTCAGAATCACGTCGTAAGACGGATCATCACAGACCAGCGAGAAATATCCACTCACTGCTTCCGATTCCTCTCCGAGCCTCCGACAGTCGATTGCCGCGCGTCCCCACGGCCCTTCACCGGAAAACCAGGATGTTCCCTCGTCCAACGTACGGATCTCTTGGGCGACTTCGTTGACAACCCGCTCGGTTTCGCACCGAAGCGCTCGCTCATCCTCATGGCTGCCGGTCCCGAACATCTGCCCATGATTCCACGACGCCTCGACGGACGGATGTTGTCTCACGGGCATCGGGGCACCCGCGACCACAATCCGAAACGCGAACTCTTCAGGGCTGAGCGTCCGCCACTGGATGAGCGAGAGACTCCATCGGCGGTAGTGTCACCGCCGCGATGGTCCGTTCCGGCGCCCGGCTCGAGAACCGGGCCCGAACAAACGGGAGGAGCCCAGCTGCGTGAACCGGCCGAGTCATGGCGCGCTGCATCACGTCGAGATCTGGGTTCCCGAGCTCGACCGCGCCCTCGCGTCACTCGGGTGGCTGTTCCAGACGCTGGGCTACGCCGTCTCGCAGAGTTGGGACACCGGCCGTAGCTGGTCGCTGGGGCCGACCTACGTCGTCCTGGAACAGTCCACGGACCTCACCGCAGACGGGTACGACCGGCGTCGTCCCGGGCTGAACCACCTTGCCTTCCACGTCAAGGACGCCTCAACTCTCGAGGAGTTGGTCGCCGACGCGTCCCGGAACGGCTGGACCCTGATGTTCCCCGAGCTTCACCCGCATGCCGGCGGCACGCAGCACTACGCCGCCTACCTGGAGAACGCCGACGGCTTCGAGGTCGAGCTTGTCGCCATCAGCTTGGTTCAGAGCAGTTGAGCGGTGGCTGCTGCTTGTCCTGAGATGCGGGTCGGTCTTCCAGCTCGCGCTCTTCCAACTCCCTGGCGAAGCCCTCTGCTTGTGATGCCTGTGAATCCGACCTGAAAAGATCTGGTGGAGGTGGGAGCGTCCAACGCTTACGATCACGTCCATGTCCCTGACCTCGCCCATACCCGTCCTGTGCGGTTCCGGTGGTGCCGTCCTCCAGTCCGAAGGTGACGGCCTGGTTCTGAGCCGGTCGGACATGGAGACGCGGATCCCGCTCCGGGCCGTGCGGCGGATCCGCGCCGAAGGGAGGGCGGTCGCCGTCGAGCTCACCGCTCAGGCCGGGGCGGCCCCGGCCGTTCACCGGGTCGCGGGCGTGAGTGAGGCGGCGGCGTCGGTGTTCGCCGACGCCGTCAATGCCATCCTGCCCGAGAGTGCCGGGGAGGCCGTCGACGGCTCGGCGCTCGTAACCGTTCGTGCCGCGCCCGAGCCCGCGCCCTTGTCCAGGCAGGAGAGGAAGACGCGCGAGTTCAGGATCTGGCTCGCGGCCGTCGTCCTCCTGGCCGTTGTTCTCGCCGTGGTCGTCTGGATCACGGCGTCCGCGTCCCTCGCGCTCCCTCTGCTGGTCGTCGTCCCCTTCGGTGCGGCCGTCACCACGGGCGGCATCATGGGGCTGAGGATCGTCCGCAACGAGTGGTATCTGCCCCGCAAGGGCGTCACCGTCGAGGCCGCACGGCGCCACGACACGACCCCCGACCAGTTCGGTGGGACGGGGAACTACACGTACACGGACCTGCACGGTCACCGCCGCGTCATGTTCAGCCAGAGCCGCGCCGACGTCATCCGCGTCGCCTACCACCCGGAGAAGCCCGGCACCGCGGTCGCCTGTCAGTCGCTGCTGCGCAGGACCGGCTGGGCCGTCGTCGTCGCCTGCATCCTTCTGCTCGGCCTCGCCGTCGACACCGTCGTCATGGGCGTGGTCATCGGTTCCCTCCAGGGCAGGTACGACGGTTACACGTACACGGCCGGCTGACGAACCGGCAGTTCACGCGGGCCGGGCGGCGAGGAGGCCGTGCACCAGGGCCCTGAGGCCGTCCTGGTAGGTGTCCGTGGCGGTCAGTGGTGCCCAGCGGTCCGCCACCTGCGCCAGACGCGGGAGTTCGTCCGCGTCGAGGCCGGCGAAGACCTGCTCCCGGTAGGTCGCGCGGTCGTCATCCGTGCGGCGTCGGGCCGCTGTCGCGCGGACCACGATCTCTCCGGCGGTGTAGTACCAGATCGCGCGGTAGCCGTGCACGGCCCGCTCGGGGGAGAGGCCGGCTTCGGCCAGGCCGTCGACGATCTGCTCGACGAACCACAGCGCGCTCGTGGACATGAGGTCGTCGGCGGTCAGCACCTCCACGATCCAGGGGCGGGCGGCCAGCGCCTCGTGGATCGCGGTGGCGGCCGCGACGGCCCGCTCGCGGGGGTCGGCGGGCAGTTCCGGCCGGCGCAGGGTCCGGGTGGCGTAGTCGTCCAGGAGGAGGACGAGGAGTTCCTCCTTGTCGCGGACGTGGTGGTAGAGGGCCATCGGTGTGCTGCCGACCTCCGAGGCGAGCCGCCGCATGGTCAGCTTCCCGACGCCCTCCTCGTCCACGATCCGGCGTGCTGTCCGGATGATCTCCTCGCGGGAGATACGGGGAGGTCGGCCAGGGGTTCTGCGCGGCGCGGACGGTTGCGACATGCCCCCCATCATTCCTCAGGCGTCGACAAGGGCGAACCTCGGCGCTATGTTTCTATACATGTATAGAAACTCTCGGGGGAGACCCGGAGCGGTGCTGGCGGCCGCCGCCGTCGCCCAGTTCGTCGTCGCCCTGGACATGTCGGTGGTCAACGTCGCCTTACCCGCGATCCGGACGGCACTGGACTTCGAGCCGCTGAACCTGTCGTGGGTCGTGCACGCGTACGCGCTCACCTTCGGCGGACTCCTGCTGCTGGGCGGCCGTGCCTGCGACCTGTACGGCAGGCGCCGGATGTTCGTCCTCGGGCTGACCGTCTTCGCCCTGTGCTCACTCGCGGGCGGGCTGGCCCACGCACCCTGGCAGCTGATCGCCGCACGCGCCGGGCAGGGCGTCGGCGCTGCCGCAGCCGCACCGGCCGCGCTCGCGATGCTCACCACGACCTTCCCCGAAGGTCCCCGCCGCGTCAGGGCGTTGGGAGTGTGGAGCGCGGTGAACGCCGCGGGCGGAGCGCTGGGCGTATTGGCCGGCGGACTGCTGACCGAGTACGCGGGCTGGCGCTGGGTCATGCTGATCAACCTGCCCATCGTCGCCGTGGCCCTCGCCCTCGCGCTCGCCGCCGTGCCCGCCGACGCGGAGCGTGCCGCCAGACGTGAGAGGCTCGACGTACCGGGTGCGGTCCTCGCGACAGGCGGCGTCGGGCTGTTGGTCCTCGGAGTCGTCCGCACCGACGCCCTCGGCTGGACCTCCCCGACCACCTGGGCCACCCTCGCCGCCGCGACCGGACTGCTCGTCGCGTTCGTCGTCGTCGAGTCGCGGACCACCACACCCCTGCTGCGCCTGGGCCTGCTCCGCAGCCGCTGGGTCGCCGGCGCGAACGTGCTCGTATTCCTGGCCGCCGCCGGACAGTTCACGGCGTTCTACTTCGTGTCCCTCTACATGCAGCAGGTCCTGGGCATGAGCGCCGCCGCGACCGGTACCGCGTTCCTGCCCTTCTCCCTGGGCCTCATCGCGGGAACCGTGCTCGCCACCCGCCTCACCGCCATCCGCACCCCGCGCGCGTCCCTCGTGCCCGGCGCCCTGCTCGCCGCGTCCGGCCTGGCCTGGTTCGCCCTCATCAGCCCCGACGGCAGCTTCCTGACCGACGTGCTCGGCCCCTCCCTCGTCACCAGCGTCGGCGCCGGACTCGTCCTCGCGCCCGTCGCCGCCGCGGCGACCACCGGCATCGCGCGGCGCGAAGCCGGAACGGCCTCCGGCCTCATGAACAGCTCCCGCCAACTCGGCGGCTCCATCGGTCTGGCCGCCCTCGCCACCGTCGCCGCACATCGCACCGGCACCGCCTCCGGCCCCGCCGCACTCAACGACGGCTACGCCCTCGGCCTGGCCCTCGCCGCGGCCGTGTTCGTCCTCGCGGCGGTCGTGGCCGTCGCCGTACTGCCAGGCCGCAGGGCGGCCACCCCCGTACCGCAGTCCCCTGCCCCCGCCCAGAATCAGATGGAAGGCACTCCGTCATGACGACCACCGCGATCGACCTGTTCGCCTCGGCCCTGCACTTCCGCCCCGACGGCGAAGTCCGCGCTGCCGAACGCCGGATGGCGAGCAGCGACTCCGATGCCTGGCAGATCGCCACGTTCCACGTGGAGACCGACGCCGACGTCCACGCCGACCACTGGGAGATG
Organism: Streptomyces sp. NPDC059524; assembly: GCF_042749255.1. Lineage (NCBI taxonomy): Bacteria > Bacillati > Actinomycetota > Actinomycetes > Kitasatosporales > Streptomycetaceae > Streptomyces > Streptomyces sp. NPDC059524. Next base: position 8,164 of record NZ_JBHYTK010000009.1, read on the forward strand.
CACCCGCAGGCGGAGGAAGCGGTGTGCTGCCTCACCGGCGGCATCCGCCTCTACCTCCGCCCCGAAACCCCCGGCGAGGCCGAGGACATGGTGCGGTTGCAGGCCGGCACCGCCGTGATCGTGCCCCGCGGCCGCTGGCACCGCCTGCAACTGGACGCCCCCAGCGACCTGATGTCGATCACCCTCCGCGAGGGAACCCGCCTCGAGAAGCGCCACGACAGCGACTGAATGACGGCGACTGAATGACGGCGACCGGCCGACGGTGGCCCGGCACCACACCCTGCCGGGCCACCACACACCCGCGCCGCCCCCGTCCAGTACTGGCGATAATCGACCGATGAGCGCCATCGAACGATCCATCCCGCCCCTGAACGCGGACGAGCGCACCACGCTCGAAAGCTGGCTCGACTTCCACCGCACGACGCTCGCCATGAAGTGCGAGGGCCTGGACGACAAGCAGGCCGCCACCGCGTCCGTGCCGCCGTCCGGCTTCACGCTGATCGGCCTGGTCCAGCACATGGCCGAGGTCGAGCGGAACTGGTTCCGCCGCGTGTTCGCGGGGGAGCAGGCCCCGCCCATCCACGACCCCGAGGCCGATCCCGCCGCCCCCGACGGCGGCTTCGACGTGGCCGACGGCGCCACCCTGCACGACGCGCTCACCATCTGGCAGGCAGAGATCACCCACGCCCGTGAACACTGCGCCGACCGCGCCCTGACGGACACCGGCCGCTTCATGGATCAGGACGTCAACCTCCGGTGGATCTACGTCCACATGATCGAAGAGTACGCCCGCCACAACGGGCACGCGGACCTGGTCCGCGAGCGCGTCGACGGCGCCACCGGCGTGTAACGCCGAGGCGGGCAGCCTCAGTCCTGCCTCAGTCCTGCCGACGAACTGCCGACGATCGCGTGCAGGCGCCGGTCGTCGGCAGGCGTGGTTCGGTGACCCGCCGCGCCTCGCCGCCGGACGATCACCCTTTGGGCTCATGCGATCGGTGATGCCTTCCCCCATGGAGCCGACCTGGTTCAACCCGGTGGCCGACGTATCGACCGGCGCCGGCTGTGACCGTTGAGACCGTTCGACCGAGCGACATCCAACGGCCTCAGGAGCAACGTATGACCGCCCACCACATCACCGCACCCACGCCGGCGAAGGGTGTGCGCGCCGCCTGGAAGCGCGCGCACGCTCCGGTGCCCGGCGTCCCGCGGTGGGCCCGGTTCGCCGCCTACGCGATCCCCTTCGCCGTGCTTCCCTCCGGCGTGTGGCGGATCATGACCGTCGTCTTCCACGTCGGGGACGACGGCCCCCACGGCGCGGGCCAACTCCCGTCGTGGCTCCCGGGACCGGTGTACATCGTCGCCCTGTCCGTCCTCTCCGAACTGCTGGCCTTCACCGCCGTCGGGCTGGTCGCCGGGTGGGGAGAGGTGCTCCCGCACTGGATCCCGCTGCTGGGCGGGCGCAGAGTGCCGCCACTCGCGGCCGTCGTGCCCGCCGCCCTCGGCGCCACGATCCTGACGGTTCTGTGGACCACCGCCTTCGTCACTTCGCTGTCCGGACTCACCATCCGACGCGAGCAACTCCCCAGCGACTACCCGACGCAGTCGATGCACGGCTGGGAACTGGCCTTCTTCAACGTCACCTACGCCCCACTCGTCCTCTGGGGCCCTCTGCTGGCAGCCGTCTGCTTCGCGTACTGGCGCAGGCGCGCCACCAGCACGCGGCGGCGCGACGTCTAGGGTCAGGGCTCATGATCTTGCTGAGTGACCCTCAAGTGGCCGACGTCCCGGTGCGGGACTGCGGCGAGCCCCTCGTGGAGATCGCCTCGGCCCCGGCGATCGCGCTCGACCCCCGGGAGCGAGACGAGGAAGGGGCGTACGGACGGGTCAGAGCCGGCGTGCTCGACCGGCTCTGTGCGGCCTCCGAGAAACTTCCCGACGGCATCGGATTCCTTGTGGTTGAAGGACATCGCAGCAGTGCCGAGCAGGCCCGGCGGTTCGCGCTCTACGAGGATCGCCTGCGTGGTTCCGGCATCACCGAGGCTGCCGAGCTTCGGCGCCGGGCCAGTGCCTTCGTCTCCCCGGTCGAGGTGGCGCCCCACTGTGCCGGTGCGGCCCTCGACCTGACGCTCGTCGATGACGGCGGCGTCGAGCTGGACATGGGCGGCGCCGTGAACGGCCACCGCACCGGAGACGAGAATTACTGCCCGATGGACGCCCCGGGACTGTCCGACCGGGCACGCCGCAACCGCGCTCTCCTGGCCAGGACCATGGGGGACGCCGGCTTCGTCAACTACCCCACCGAGTGGTGGCACTGGTCCTACGGCGATCGGTACTGGGCCCTCATGACCAAGGCCGGCAGTGCCCTCTACGGGCCCGCCTGACGACCTCGCATCCCTCAGGACGTGCCGATCCGAGCCCTCAGCTCGAACCGGCGACCAGGGCCTCGCCGAGCGGGGTGCGCCGGTACAGCACCGACCGTCCGGACCGGGCGCGGACGAGCAGCCCCGCGCCACGCAGGATGGCGAGGTGGTCTCCCACGGCGCCGGGGGCCATGGCGAGGCTTCGGGCGAGGTGGCTGGTGCTGGCCGGTGCGTCCAGGGCCGTCAGCAGCCGGGCCCGGGCCCGGCCGACCAGGGCGGTCAGCGCGTCCGGCTGCGGGGCGGCCTCCTGTTCGCCCCACAGGGCGGCGGTGCCGCGGGCCCGGTAGACCAGGGTTCTCGGCCAGGGGTCTTCGAGGTGGGCGGCGATGTGCCCGACGAAGACCGAGGGGATGAGCAGGAGTCCGTCGCCGGAGAGGCGGACGGTTTCGCCGCGGAAGAAGCCGATCTCGATGCCGCCGGCGCGCCACGCGATGCCCGGGTGCAGGCTCTCGACGGCCGCGGCCCAGCCGCGCTCGCCGATCACCCCGACCCGGTGCACGACATCGCGCTCGCAGACCGCGCGCAGCTGCGGCCAGTCCGCGGCGAGCAGTTCGTGCCACGCCTGGTCCATCGCCGCGGCGATTCTGGGGACGACGTCCTCCGAGTCCAGCACGGCGCGTACGCGGGGATCACGGGCGGACGGGCCGGTCGCGGTGGCGGCGATCTCGCGGCGGGCCGCCGCCGGCGGAGTGGCTCGGATCACGGCCAGGTCGTCCGCCCAGGTCTGGCTGAGGCCACGCGGGGGTGGGGCGACGAAGTCGGGTCCGCCCTGCGGGTTCTGCAGGGCGAGGAAGGCGTTGAGTTCGGTCTCGCGGCGAAGGCGTTCGAAGGCCGGCTCGAGCCGGGCGGCCCAGGCCCGGGGGAGCGGCCGTTCGTGGCTCGCGAGCGAGCGCAGCAGCAGGCACAGGTCCAGTGCGGGCGACAGCGCGAAGCGGCTGCGCAGCAGGTCGTCGACGGAGACTTCGAAGCGCAGCACCTGGTCATGCTAGCGCGGGCCGGTTGTTTGGATTCGTCGAGCGACGAATCATTGGTGAGCGGTGCGGGCACCCGCCGAGGCTGGACGCCATGACCCCGACCGCCGGAGCCGCACACGGCAACCACCGTGCCACCTACCGCGAGGTGCTGGCCGAGCCGCGATTCCGGCTGCTCTTCGCGACGCGTACCGTTGCGATCACCGCGGACGCGCTGCGGATCACCACGTTCTCGGTGCTGGTCTACGCGACCACCGACTCCGCGCTGCTGAGCGCACTGGCCTTCGGTATCGGCTTCCTCCCGCAACTCTTCGGCTCGCTGCTGCTGGGCTCCCTGGCCGACCGGCTGCCGCCCCGCGCGCTCCTCACCGGCGGCTACGCCTTTGAGTGCGCCGCCGCCCTGCTGCTCGCCCTGGTACGGATGCCGATCGCGGCAAGCCTCGGTGTCGTGGCGCTGGTCGCCCTCGCGACACCGGTGTTCAGCGGCGCGTCGAGCCGACTGATCGCGCAGGCGCTGGAAGGCGACGCTTACGTACTGGGCCGTTCCCTGAACAACATCGCCGGTTCCGGCGCGCAACTGTTCGGTCTGGCGCTGGGAGGCGCGACCGTCGCGGCACTCGGACCGCACCGGGCGCTCGCGGTGAGCGCCGTCCTCTACCTCGGCTGCGCGCTCGCCATCCGCATCCGGCTGCCGAGGCGGCGGTCGGGAGCGACCGAGAGCGTGCAGGGCGACGGTGGGACCGTGCGGACAAGCCTGAACGGTGCCGCTCTGCTGCTGCGGGGACAGACGGTACGACGGCTGATGCTGGGCCAGTGGCTGCCGCCCGCGTTCGTCGCGGGCGCGGAGGGCCTGATCGTCGCCTACGCCGGCGGGCGCCACTTCGCGCCCGGCTGGTACGCGGTGCTGATGGGCTGCCTGCCGGTCGGCATGCTCATCGGCGACGTGCTGGTCGGCCGTCTCCTGCCCCCACCGACCCGCGAGCGGCTGGTGGTTCCGCTGGCCGCGCTGATGGGACTGCCCCTGTTCGGCTTCGCCGCCGGGCCCGGAGTCGGCGCCTCGTCCTGCCTGCTGCTGCTCAGCGGCTTCGGATTCGCCTACGGCCTCGGCCTGCAACGACCGTTCCTGGACGCCCTGCCGCAGGACGGCCACGGCCAGGCGTTCGGCCTGCTGGGCGCCGGAGGCATGACGCTGCAAGGTGTCGGCCCGGCCTGCTTCGGCACGGTGTCCGCAGGCATCGGAACAGGCGGCGCCATCGCCCTGGCAGGCTGCGCGGCGGCACTCACCGCCGGTTGGATCCACCTCTGGCACGACCCGGCCACCCCGAAACCCGTCCTACGAGACCTTGAGACCACGGACACCCCACGGAAGGCGCACACCGCATGATCGACGCATTCGCGAAGGACAACCTGCACGGCAGACTGCGGCGGGACCGCGAGGCCCTGCTCTGGAAACTCGACGGCCTGTCCGAGTACGACGCCCGCCGACCCCTGACCGCGACGGGGACCAACCTCCTCGGCCTCGTCAAACACGTGGCCACCGTCGAGGCCAGGTACTTCGGCGAGGTCTTCGACCGACGGTCCCCGGAACCGCTGTGCCGGTGGCAGGACTCCGACGGCAGCGACCAGTGGGCGACCGAGGACGAGACCCGCGACGAGATCGTCGCGTTCTACCGGCGCACCTGGAAACGCTCGGACGCCACGATCGACGAACTCTCCCTCGACGCCTCCGGCCACGTGCCCTGGTGGCCGCAGCCGCACTCCGCCACCAACCTGTTCGCCATCCTGGTTCACGTCCTCGGCGAGACCGTCCGGCACACCGGACAAGCCGACATCCTGCGCGAGGGCGTCGACGGCCGGACCGGTCTGCGCGCCGAACACGAGCGGCCGATCGACGAACAGGCCCGCGCCGACCACCGCGCGAAGCTCGAACGGGCCGCAAGGTCCGCCGCATCCTTCGAGGCCTGACATCGGCCGGCGTTCCGTATCCGCCGTCAGGATGGGTGGACGGCCTCGGTGAGGCGGTCGGCCGCGTCGACGGCGACCTTCGCGAGCCGGGCGCCGGGGTGGCGGGTGAGACGTTGAACCGGGCCGGTCACCGTGACCGCGGCCACGACGCGCCGAGCGGGGTCCCGCACCGGTGCCGAGACGGAGGCCATGCCGGGTTCGCGTTCGCCGATCGACTGGGCCCAGCCCCGGCGCCGTACGCCGCTCAGGGTCCTGGCCGTGAAGTGCGCGCCCTGCAGGCCGTGGTGGTAGCGCTCCGGTTCCTCCCAGGCCAACAGGACCTGGGAGGCGGAGCCGACCTTCATGGGGAATGCGGAACCGACGGGCACCGTGTCACGCAGGCCGGCCGTCCGCTCCGCGGCGGCGACGCAGACACGCAGCTCCCCTTGGCGCCGGTAGAGCTGCGTGCTCTCACCGGTCGTGTCACGCAGGGCGGTGAGGACCGGACCCGCCGCGGTCAGCAGATGGTCCTCGCTCGACGCGGCCGAGAGCTCGGCGAGCCAGGGGCCGAGGACGAACCGGCCCTGGAGGTCCCTGCCGACGAGACGGTGGCGTTCGAGGGCAGTGGCGAGCCGGTGGGCGGTGGGCCGGGACAGGCCGGTGGCGGCGACCAGACCCGCCAGGGTGGCGGGCCCCGACGCCAGCGCACCCATGATCACTGCGGTCTTGTCGAGGACGCCGACACCACTGGAAATATCCGAAATGTCCATGGAAAGAGCTACTCCAGTCTCAGGACGCGAAGAGGGATCGCGGAGACCTCGCCTGGGCGAGGGCAGGGATGATCAGCGAGAAACGGCCGAAGACATCGGCCGAGCAGCCGCAGAGATCACGAGACGGGTATGCGGAAAGCCCAGGACGGACAGGGCTTGGGTGAAGGGCAGCACAGAGAGCACCGTGTCTCCTCATCTTTTCCCACGCCACGTTGGCGCGGGCCGGAGTTGGCACTGGACCCGACGGCGCGGCGCAAAGAATGAGCACCGAGTCGACCGGGGAGTTGCCGGGGCTTCGTAGGGCCGGTCCCTCCACCCCTCTGGATGATTCGCGAAGACAATAGCAAGACTCCGCCCGCCGCAGACCGGGGGCTCCGGGCCAGGGTCGGGCCCCGCCCGGCGAGACGCGCTCAGCGATCTGTCAGCCTCTTGCGACCCGGCGACACATCGCGGTAGACGAGGGACGCGGCCAGAGCGCTGCTGATGCGTGCAAGGGGGGGCGGAGTGATCTACAGACAGAACCGTACGAAGACCGTCCGCGGCGACGGGTCCGCGATGACGTCCTTCGCCAGGCAGTTGGCGCGGTGGGACCGGCCGGCTGAGGTGCTGATCATGGCGGTGATGGTGATGGTCCTCGTGAGCGACGAAAGCAGGATGTCCCGCGCGATGGCTGCGCTCGCGCTCATCATGTCGTCGGTGCGCTACGGCCGCCGATCCGCGGCGCCCGCTCCTCCGAGAGGCGATCGCGCTGCCTCGTCGTGATGGCGTTCCGCGGATCGAAGTTCCCCGTCTGACATAGCGCCAGATCTGCTGTCATCACGTTGAGATGCAAAGATGCCGAGCGCGGAAGGCCATGGCACCCATGCATGTCCTTTCGGCAGCGAGCGTGACCGGCAGGACGACGGCAAGGATGTGAGTGATGACAGAGCAGGCGCCGGCACTCAGTACGGAACACGACCGTCTGTGCCGTGAACTGGGTTCCATCGCGGTCGACTATCCCTCGGGCGACCCCGTCGAGACGCTGGGCCGGCTCGTGGCCGACGCTGACGCCGCGCTCGCCCGACAGGGCACAGAGCAGGGCAGGTTCGAACGCTCGGGCTACCTGGTCCTGCTCTACGCCATGTCCTGGTATGTAGAGGCGCGTCTGTCCGATCAGGAGGACCTGATCCGGGCGTACGAGGGTGTTCTGCGGGGCTTTCGGCAGACCTTCGCCGAGTCGCCCGCGTGTACCTGCCCGGACGGCGGTCACCCGGCGCCGCCGGAGCCCGAGGGCGCGGCCGAACTCGGTGTCCATCTCCTGACGGAAGACGGCCGCGCCCTCTACGCCGAGGAGGAGGAACCGGAGGAGGGCCTCTCGGTCTATGACTGCGAGCTGTATCTGTCGGGCCTGGCGCGCAGCGCCGCGTACTAGCTTGCTTCGCCCGCACGACCGGTCCTGTCGCGATCATCTGTGCTGCCGGGGGACCTGCGCAGGAGGCCGCGGCGAGCGGTCACCGCGCCGCCCTGCGGTAGTGGGTGAGGACGGCGGCGCCGATCTGCTGCGTGGAGAGGCAGTCCAGTTCGGCTCGGGGGCCGTCGGTCGGGAAGAGGTGTCTGCCCGTGCCGAGCACGCTGGGGAAGGTCAGCAGACGGTACTCGTCGACCAGGTCGGCGGCCCTCAGCTGGTCCACGACGCTGAGGCTTCCGGTGATGATCACGTCGCGGCTCTCACGCTTGACGGCGTCGGCCAGGTCGCCGTCGAGGAGCGTGGAGTTCGCCCAGGCCGAGGTGTCGGTCTGGGCCAGGGTGCGGGAGGCGATCAGCTTCGGGACGGTGTTCATGCGGGCGGCGAACGGGTCGTCGCGGCCCGGCCACAGCCGGGAGAACAGCTGCCAGGTGGTGCGCCCGAGCAGGAGCACCCCCTCGTCCAGCGTGCGGCCGAGCCGGAACTTGTCCCCGGCCACCGCCTGCGGGCCGTGCCGGAATGCCCAGCCGCCCCGCGGCGTTCCCGCGGATCCGTCCGGGTCGGACACGACCCCGTCCAGGGTGATGAACTCGATGACGATGACGCTCACGATGAGTTTCCCTTCGGTTCGGTGCTCATCGGTACGTACTGGCGGCACCGCCCTGACTCATCGCTCGCGTCAGGACTTCCTCGCGGGAATTTCCCCGGGCAGGTCGAAGGTGTCGAAGAGACGGGGGTCGGAGAACACCACGTTGTGTGTGATGCGGCCGGCGGTGACGGTGAGGACCTGGAGGGTGTGCAGTCGGTGGCCGCCGCCGGGCTCCGGCGCGTAGGCGGCGAGGGCGGGCTGCCCGCAGGCGGTGAGCTCCCGCACGAGCCACCCGCTGCCCCGCATCCGGAACACCCGCTCCATGAATCGGCCGTAGTCCTGGCTGCCGAGGTACCACAGCGGAACCGGGGGCATCTCCAGGATCGCGTCGTCGGCCAGCAGCCGTACGAGCGCGGGCACGTCCGCTGCCTCGAACGCCTCCATGTAGCGCCGGACGACCGCTCGCACCTCGGGATCCGCCGGCTCAGCGACCGTACTGGCGTCGCCCACGTCGGCGAGGCCGGCACGGGCGCGCTGCAAGGCGCTGTTGACCGCCGCGACCGACGTCCCCAACTGCTCGGCGACCTCGGCGGCGCTGAAGGCCAGTACCTCCCGCAGCACCAGTACCGCCCGCTGCCGCGCCGGCAGGACCTGCACGGCCGCCACCCACGCAAGCCGCAGATCGGCCCGGACCTCCACATCGAACCGCGCGTCGGGGAACGGCTCCAGCCAGGGCACCTCGAGCGCCGGCGTCAGCGGGGCCTCGGGGTTGTCGCTCGGCGCTCCCAGGCCGGACGGCAGTGGCCGCCGACTGCGGCCCTCCAGTGCGGTCAGGCACACGTTGGTCGCGATCCGGTACAACCAGGTCCGTACCGACGCGCGCGCCGGGTCGTAGCGGTCGCGGGCCTTCCAGGCACGCAGCAGTGTCTCCTGCACCAGATCCTCGGCCTCGTGCACCGACCCCAGCATCCGGTAGCAGAACGCCACCAGCTCACCTCTGTACGGCTCGCAGTCCACGGGCTCATCATGCGGCACAGCCCGCACACCCGAGGATGCTTCGAGGGACGCGCCGCCCGCCGGGCCAGGGGCGCGGACAGGGTTCATACGAGGCGGGTCAGCCCGTGGCGGTCGGCCCAGGCGCTGATCGCCGCGGCCAGTTCCTCGGGGCGATCCTCGGGGGAGTGGTGGCCGGCAGGGCCGTGGTGCGACACCTCCAGGCCCGCGATGTTCTCCTCGCACCAGGCGACGGCGCCCTGGTCGGTCATCGCGCCGGGGCCCGGCTCGAACGCGGCGAGCAGCTTGGGGACGTCAGGGCTGGCGGCCAGCCAGGCGTCGTAGCGTTCGATGCGGGCCACGACGTCGGCGGGCTCGGCGTCGAGCGGCATCATCCGGGTCCATGCCAGCACCGGCCGGCGGCTGTGCGGGGTGGGGAAGGGGCGGCGGTAGACGTCCAGGTCGGCCGGGTCGAGGGGCGTGGCCATCGTGTCCGGGAGTCCTTCGATGAACAGCGACTTCTCCAGGATCATCTCCTCGCCCACTCCCGGGGTGCGCAGCAGATTGAACAACTCCCGTCCTGCGGCAGGGAATTCGTCACCTTCCAGCGGCTTGAGGATCGTCTCGGTGAAGGCGAGGCCGCGGACGCGTTCAGGGAGGCGTGCGGCTCGGTCGAAGGCGAGCGCGCCGCCCCAGTCGTGGCCGATCAGGACGGCCTCGGCGAGGCCCAGGGCGTCGAACCAGGCGTCGAGATAGCGGGCGTGGTCGTCGAAGGAGTAGGCGATGCCGGGTTTCCCGGAGTCGCCCATGCCGATGAGGTCGGGCGCCAGGAGGCGGCGGCCGGGTGCTGCGACACCCGGCAGTACGTTCCGCCACAGGTGGGAGGAGGTGGGGTTGCCGTGGAGGAAGACGAACGGCAGTCCGTCGGGATCGCCGGACTCGCGGTGGTGGAGGGTGGAGTCGAGGACGGGGAGGGTGGGCATCGCGGTGTCACGTCGCTTTCGGTCCGGGGGATCGGTCAGAGGTTGAGGCGCAGGACGCGGTCGACGGCGATCTCGATGACGACCAGGTCCGGTGGGGTGGGCGGGACCGCGTGGTAGCGGGCGGTGTACCGGCGGACCGCCTCGGCCAGGCGTACGGGATCGTCGGTGACGGTGGCGCGGCCTTCGAGGGTGGCCCAGCGGAAGCCGTCCGCCTGGCAGAGGGCGACGGGGGCCGCCGGCCCGCCCGCCGTCACGTTCCGGGCTTTGCGGGCTCCCGCCCGGGTGGTGACCCGGGCCAGTCCGGTGGCCGCGTCAAAGGTGAAGCGGACCGGCGTGACGTGTGGGGTGCCGTCGGGGCGGAGGGTGGTGAAGGTGGCCGTGTGGGGGCGGTCGAGGAACTTCCTTACGGATCCCGGGAGTTCCGCGGTCGTCGTCATGGCCGTCGTCATGGCCGCCGGCGTGGCCTTCGTGATGGCCGCCGGTGTGCCCTTCGCCCGGCTCACTTCTTCTTCACGCCTTCGTCCCAGATGAGCTTGGCGATGTTCGGCTTGACGGCCGTGGTGATGACGCCCATCGCGGTGCGGACGTAGCGCCGTTCCTCCATTTCGCGCAGCATGCTCGCGGCGAGGTCCGCGCGGGCGGTGAAGACGCCGTCGGCGCTGTTCTCGGCGGTGTGGAAGTCCGTGACGACGGGGTGCTCGAAGAGTCCCGAGGGCCGGACGAGGGTCCAGTCGAGCTCGGTTCGACGGATCACGTCCTCCATGCGGCGCATGTCCTCGTGGAGGGTGCGGCCGAGGCGCCGGTTCACCAGCGGGTCCAGGACGTGGTTGAAGAAGTGCGCGCCGGTGGGGCGCCAGTGCGGGTCGGCGATGCTCGAGCTGACGGCGAGGAGCCGCTTGATGCCGTGGCGGGTCATGGCCTCGGTGATGGCCGTGGCGCTCGCCGAGTACGTCGTGATGGTCTCCTTGCTGAAGCGCGCGCCCAGCGCGGACAGGACCGCGTCCGTCCCGCTGAGCGCGGCGTCGACAGCGGCCGGATCGGTGGCGTCGGCGACGGCCACGGTGAGACCGGGACGCGTGGGGGAGAGGGAGCCGGGGCGGCGGGTCACGGCGACGACCTCGTGGCCGGCGTCGAGGGCCTGGTCGGTGAGGTGGCGGCCGGTCGGTCCGTTGGCGCCGAAGACTGCGATGCGCATGGTGTCGGGTCATCTCCTCGTGCGGTGGTCGGAACGCCCTTGACTGTGCCGATCACCCCACGCAGGCTCAACGCTGATGAATAACGCCGCCCCTGCCCCCGCCCGCACCCGAGGTCGCCCCCGCGGCAACCCGCCGACCCGCGAGTCGATCGTCTCGGCTGCCCGCGCGCTGTTCCTGGAGCGCGGCTACAAGCGCACCACGGTGCGTGCCGTGGCCGCGGCGGCCGGTGTCGACCCGGCACTCATCGGGTACCACTTCGGCTCGAAGAAGGGCCTGTTCGCGGACGTGATGCAGTTCCAGTGCGCCAACGCGCTGGCGGTGGACGACGTCCTCGGCGGTGACCCGAGCACCCTCCCCGACCGTCTGATCGACGCGGTGACGGGCCTGTGGGAGGACGCCGACTTCCTCCAGCTCACCGCCCAGGGCGACGAGGCCGCCGAGGTGATCCGCGAGTACCTGGAACAGGAGCTGCTGGCCCGGCTTGTTGAATTTCTCGGCGGCCGTGACGCGACCGCCCGTGCCACGGCCGTGGTGACGATCCTCGGCGGCCTCATCTACACCCGCTACCTGAACCCGCTCCCCACCCCGGCCGCCCTCACTCCGGCCGAGACCCGCCACGTCCTGGCCCCGGCACTGCGCGCGGCCCTGGCACCGAGGTCGCGTACCGCGACCGCGACCGCCACCGGCGCAGGCCGCTGAGGCTCGCCGCACGGCGGCCGACCCCAGTCCGGCGACCGTAGCCCGGCGCCCTCCGCCGGGCGGCCTGCGCAAACCCCGCCCCCCTCGCCCCCCCGCCCGCCACCGGCCGCCCTCCCCCCTGGTCCGCCGGGGCCCGGGCCGCGGAGGCTCGGTGACCGGCGCATTCGTCCGGGAGGGGCATCCCGGGACGGACCGGTTCACACGCGCTCTCACTCTTGACCACCCTCCGTTTAAGCGCTTCACTGAACCGCATCAGTAAGTGCGCCACCTCGCGGACAGCCCCGCGACGGTGGCCGTCCGCAGACCGGAGCACCCTCTTCGGCCCGCACCTTCTGACCCGAACCATCGCGCATCGTGGTGCCACGCGATCGGCGGCCGCCCCCCACCGGCCGGCGTCGTACGGCGGCCGCGGGCCCACCCACCCTGTGCCGGGAGGCGCCTTCATGACGACCGAAGCAACCGTCCGGACGAGAGCGGTGCCCGGCAGTCCCAAGGAACGTCTGACCAGGTTCCACCTGCGAGTGACCGCCACTACGTTCGGTGCGAACTTCTCCGACGGCTTCGCGCTCGGGGTGATCGGGGCCGTCCTGCCGACCCTGTCGACCTCGATGCACCTGAACGGCGTATGGCAGGGCCTGCTCGGCTCCTCCGCGCTGATCGGGCTCTTCTTCGGCAGCGTGATCCTCGGCCGCGTGGCCGACGCCATCGGACGCCAGAAGCTCTATCTGTACAACTTCGTCCTGATCACGGTCGCCTCCGCCGCACAGCTCTGGGCAGACGATCCGTGGAGCCTGTTCGCGCTGCGCCTGCTGATCGGCTTCGGCCTCGGCGCCGACTACGCCGTGGGCCCGACGCTCCTCTCCGAGTTCTCGCCCCGGCGCCTGCGCGGTCTGCTGCTCGGGTCACTCACCGTCCTGTGGACCGTCGGCTACGTGCTGGCGAACATCCTCGGCACCTACATCTCCCTCAGCGACACCTCCGCGCATCTGCTGCTGGCCGCGGGTGCACTCCCGGCCGCGCTCGTCCTGTTCCTGCGGATCGGCACCCCCGAGTCGCCGAGCTGGCTCGCGAGCCGGGGCCGGGTCGCCGAAGCCGACGAGATCCGCCGCCGCTACCTCGGGGAGGAACCCGAACCCCGCACCGCCCAGGACACGCCGCCCGCGCCCGAGGTCACCCCGAGCTACAGCGAACTGTTCGCCCCGGGACAGCGTCGCAACACCTGGTTCGGCGTGATCTTCTACAGCGCGCAGGTCCTGCCGTACTTCGCGATCTACACCTTCATGTCGACGATCCTCGCCTCGCTCCACGTCGCGGACGCGGACGCGCAGAACACGGTCCTCAACCTGTTCCTCCTGCTCGGCGGCGTGGTGGGACTGTGGCCGGTGCAGCGCATGGGCCGCAGGCCCTTCACCGTCTGGACCTTCGTCGTCCTGACCGTCTGCCTCGCGGCGATGGCCGCGCTCAACGACCACTCCGGCCTCGTGCTCATGGTGCCCTTCGTCATCTACACGTTCGTGATGGCGGCAGCGTCCAACATCACGCAGGTCTACCCGCCCGAGCTGTTCCCGACCGCGCTGCGCGGCGCCGGTGTCGGCTTCCTCAACGGAGCGAGCCGGGTCGCCTCCGCGGTCGGCACGTTCATCCTGCCGATCAGCCTCGACCGGCTCGGCGTCGGCTGGTCGATGGCCTGGCTGGCGGGCGTCCTGCTCCTCGGCACCCTGGCCAGCGTCGCCTGGGCACCCGAGACCCGGAACCTGGTGACCACGGAAGGCCTGCACCACTGATGACCTCCGCACACCCCGACGCCGTCTGCTTCGACGGCGCCTCCCTGACCGCGAGCCAGGTGACCGCCCTGGCCCGCACCCGGCGCCCCGTCCACCTGGACCCGCGGGCCAGGGCGCGCGTGAGCGCGGCGCGCCCGGCAGCCGTCAGGGCCAGCACGAGGCGCCCGGTCTACGGCCATTCCACCGGCGTCGGCGCCAACCGCACCACCGCGCTCGACGAGGACGCCACGCGGGAGTTCGGCCTGCGACTGCTGCGCAGCCACGCCGGTGGCATCGGCCCCGTCGTCCCCGTCGAGCAGGCCCGGGCCATGCTCGCGGTGCGCCTCAACCAGCTCCTGGGCGCCGGATCCGCCATCGACACAAGCGTCGTCGACGCACTCGCACACGCCCTCACCCACGGCCACGTCCCCGAGATCCACGCACTCGGCTCGCTGGGCACCGCCGATCTGACCGCGCTGGCCGAACTCGGACTCACCCTCGTCGGCGAGCAGCCCTGGCAGCCGGGCACCGGCCTCGGCGCCCCACCCCGCCCGCTCACCCTGAGCTCCTGGGACGCGCTGCCGCTGCTGTCCAGCAGCGCGCTGACCATCGGTCAGGCGGCGCTCGCCGCCACCGACCTGCGTACCTTGTTGGACCGCCTGCCGCTGGTCGCGGCCCTGTCGCTCACCGCCGTGCACGGCTCCCTGGAGCCGTACGCCGCCGCCGTCCACGCCCGCCGGCCGCACCCCGGCGCGCAGCGGGCCGCCGCCCGTATGACCGAGCTGCTCGACCGCGCCGACTGGAGCCCGTCGCTGGTCCAGGACCCGTTCGGATTCCGCTGCCTGCCCCAGGTCCACGGCGCCGCCATGGACGCCTGGACCGCGCTCGACGGCGTCCTCACGGTGGAGCTCAACGCCAGCGCCGAGAACCCGCTCCTGGACGGCGAGGACTACTACCACCACGGAGGGTTCCACCAGGCGCCCCTGGCCCTGGCCCTGGACCACATGCGGCTGGCGCTACTGGGCACCGCGCAGCTCACCACCGCCCGGCAGGGCGCGCTCAACGAACCCGCCTTCACCGGCCTGCCCCCCTTCCTGGCCCAGGCGGAGAACGGGAGCAGCGGCCTGATGATCACCGAGATCGCCGCGCACAGCGCTCTGGCCGAACTGCGGGGCACCGCCCAGCCGGTGACACTCGGTCATGCCGTCGTCTCCCGGGGGGTCGAGGAGCACGCCAGCTTCGCCGCCACCGCCGCGCGCCGACTGACCGAAGCGGTGGACCAGTTCGGTCTCGTCCTGGCCTGCGAACTCGTCGGGGCGGTGCGCGCCCTGCGGATGCTGGAGCGGATCCCGCCCGGGGACGGTGAGCTGTCGCGCTTCCACGAAGCGGCCGCGGCCGTCCTCGACCCCGACCTCGCCGACCGCAAACCGACCGCGGACGTCCACGCCGCGGCGGCGCTCCTGCGCTCGGCGGATCTGGGCCTGCCGATCGGGGCCGGGCCCGCGGTGCCCGTCGCGTCACCGTGAACCCGCCCCGGCCCCGGCGAAGGCACGAGTCGACGTCCGACCGAGCCCGAGCCGGGGCCGGATTCAGCCGGTGCCGGCCCCGTTGCGCGGACCCGCGACCGAGCCGCGCCACTGCACGGTCGGCGCCAGCACCTTGCGCCGGCTGCGCTTGCCCTCTTCGACGGCCTTCACGGTGCGTTCGACGATGAGGTCCAGCAACTCGTCCACGGGCCAGCGGTAGCTGGACAGCGGCGGGGTCAGCAACCGGGACAGGGGCTGGTCGTCGTAGCCCAGCACGGACACGTCGTCCGGCACCGTCAGGCCGAGATCCCGGGCGGCGGCATAGACGCCGTAGGCCATGGAATCGCCGAAACACAGGAACGCCGTCGGGCGGTCCGGATCCGTAAGCGCCGTGCGTGCCACGGCGGTTGCGCCCTCGAGGTCGTACGGCGAGGTGTGCACGGTCAGCGTCAGGCCCAGCTCGCCCGCCACCCGGTGGACCATGCTCTCGGCCGGCCGGTCGGGGGTGCTCGCCAGGCGTGGCGTCACGACTCCGATCGTGCGGTGGCCCGCGGAGGCCAGCCGGCTGAGCGCGTCGGTGACCCCGAGTTCGTTGTCGAAGACGACCTCGGCCGACGTGGTGACCCCGGGGAGGCCGTCACCGATGGAGATCAGAGCCGTCTGCCGGGCCACCTGCTTCCAGTGGTCGGCGGCCGGGTCGACGGGCAGCACGATCAGCGCGTCCACCCGCTGGGCCGCCAGATGCGAGGCCAACTGGGCCTCCAGCTGTGGGTCGTTGCAGGCGTCGACGATCAGGGCGTGCCGGCCGGTCGCCAGCAGTCTGCGGCCGAGGGTGACCGCCAGTCCCTGCTGCCACGCGTCGGTCAGCGACTCGCACAGCACTCCGACGGTGTCGGTCCGGCCGGAGGCCAGCGCCCTGGCGATCGGGTCGACCTGGTAGCCGAGCCGGTCCGCCGCCTCGCGCACCCGCCGCTGGGTCTCCGGCGGCACCTGCAGGCCGCGCAGGGCGTAGGACACCGCGGCGGGGGAGAGTCCGGTGTCCTTCGCGATGTCGCGCAAGGTGATACGTCGCTGGTTGTTGGGCACGCCGACAGTCTATGAGTCCGAGCCGGCGCCCCACTTGGGCGCCGGGGCGCGGTCCTGTGCCGAGCGGCCTCGGTGCGTCGCGCCGGGCCGCGAGAACGTTGGCGAAAACTGGTCTGATGCTTTCGGTCCAGACCATTGACCGTGGCTCGTCACGCCGGGACTCTGTTGCAGGCTGGTGAACACAGGTCATGTATATGAACCCCGCCGTCATCGCCGGCACCGCATCACCGCCAACGTCACCATCGTCACCACGAAAGGACTGACCGATGGGTACGTCCCGCAGAACACTGCTCGGCGCCGCACTCGGCGGGGCCGCGGCAGCCGCCGTCGGCCTGCCGGCCGCTCCCGCCTCGGCCTCCTCCTGGGTGCTGAAGTGGAACCCGTCTCCCTACGACGACGGGCTCGGCGCGTTCGAGACGGTCGAGGACGACCGCGCCGACTCGCACCCCGAGGGGCAGCCGCACATCTACGTCGAGGACAACACCTACCGCTTCAACATGCACATGGTGGACCGGGACACGTCCACCGACCGTCAGCGCCAGGAGGTCACCGGCAACCGCACGTCCGCCGGCAGCTATCTCCAGTGGCTGCCCGGGCAGACCTGGCGGGTCACGTACTGGATGTACATCCCGAGCTCGCTCAAGGCCACGACGTCCTTCACGCACATCATGCAGATGAAGCAGCCGGGCACCGGCACCTCCCCGATCGTGGTGCAGTCGCTGCGCCGGGTGAGCGGCGCCCAGACGATCGAACTGGTGCTGCCCATCTCAGGGACCCTCGTGGGCCGTACGTCGCTCGACCCGCTCCATGACACCTGGACCAAGGTGGACTTCCGGATCAAGGTCGGTGACGGCACCTCCGGCACGGTCCGCTGGATCCTCAGCGACGGCACGAACGCGATCATCGACAAGTCGCTGACCGGAGTCGACACCTTCCTCGACGACCGGGTCCGGCCCAAGTGGGGCATCTACCGGTCGCTCGGCGACACCTCGGGCTCGCTCCAGGACACGTACATCCGCTTCAAGGACTTCCTCGGCTACCAGCTCGTCTGAACCCGGACCCCTCCCGGGTCGGGCGCACCCGGGGCGACGTGTGTCCCGCGACTGTCAGGAACCTTTCCTGTCCTTCGCGGGCGCCGTCGCCCCGCTCGTCCGCGCACGCACCTCGCACCCCCCAACTCCCTTCCTCCGGAGGTCGATACCGTGCACATCTCCATCCCTCAGGGCCGCCCCCGCGGCGCCACTCCGCTCGCCGCGCTGTGCGCCCTGCTTCTGTGTCTCCTCTCCCTGCAGTTCGTCGCCTCGCCGCCCTCCCGCGCCGCGGCGACCGCGACGGACCACCAGGCCGAGGACGCGACGATCTCGCAGGGCACGGTGGCCACGAACCACACCGGGTACACCGGCACCGGGTTCGTCGACTACACCAACGTCTCAGGCTCGTACGTGCAGTTCACGGTCGACGCGGCAAGCGCGGGCAGCTCCTCGCTCGCCTTCCGCTACGCCAATGGCACGACGACCGACCGCCCGATGGACATCTCCGTCAACGGCGCCGTCGTCGCCTCGAACGTCTCGTTCCCCGCCACGGGCGGCTGGGACACCTGGGCCACCAAGACCGTGAACGTCTCCCTGAAAGCCGGCACCGACACCGTGCGCGCCACCGCCGTCACCGCGAACGGAGGCCCCAACCTCGACAAGCTGACCGCGGGTTCGGCTCCGGCCGTCACGCCGGGCATGGCCGTCGCCCCTTACGAGTACCTCGGCTGGGGCAGCCCGCAGGACCCGACCCAGGTGATGGCCGCGACCGGCGTCAAGTGGTTCACCCTCGCCTTCATCCTCTCCGACGGCACCTGCAACCCGGCCTGGGACGGCTCACGCCCGCTGACCGGCGGCAGCGACCAGTCGAAGATCAACGCGATCCGCGCGGCCGGAGGTGACGTGATGGTCTCCGTCGGCGGCTGGAGCGGCGCCAAGCTCGGCGAGAAGTGCACCAGCGCTTCGGCGCTCGCGGGCGCTTACCAGAAGGTCATCGACGCCTACGGCCTCAAGGCCCTCGACATCGACATCGAGAACACCGAGTGGGCGAGCGCCACCGTGCGCCAGCGCGTCATCGACGCCCTGAAGATCGTGAAGGCGAACAACGCGGGCCTCAAGACCGTCATCACGTTCGGCACGACGAGCAGTGGACCGGACTCGACCGGCACAGACATGATCAAGCGCGGCGCCGCCTCCGGCCTGGCGAACGACGTCTGGTGCATCATGCCGTTCGACTTCGGCGGCGGCACCACCAACATGGGCACCCTCACCGTCCAGGCCATGGAAGGCCTCAAGGCGCAGGTCAAGTCGGCGTACGGGTACAGCGACTCGGTCACCTACGCGCACATCGGCCTCTCGTCGATGAACGGCACGACCGACGACGCCGGTGAACTCGTCCGGGTCAGCGACTTCCAGACGATGCTCGCCTACGCGCAGCAGCACCACATCGGCCGCCTCACCTACTGGTCCGTCAACCGCGACCGGCCGTGCGGTTCCGGCTCCGACGCAGACTCGTGCAGCGGGGTGACCCAGCAGCCGTACGACTACCTCAAGGTCCTGGCCCAGTACGCGGGTTGAGTCCGCGGCCGCGGCGGCGCTCCCCGCGCCGAGTGTGAGCGAGGGGAGCGCCCGTACCGCCGGCATGGCGCCCGGCCGGCGTCAGCCCTCCAGTGAAGCGATCGCCTCGGTCAGCCACTGCTTCTCCTCGGCGCCCGTGGCGCGGGCGATGCGCAGCATGCCCTGCCGGAAGAGGTCCGGCGCCTCTTCGGCGCGCACCGGCTCGCCGTCGCGGTAGAAGAAGCTCGCCGGGGTGTCGAGGAAGTCCTGCCGGCGGCGCAGCACCGCGGCCTGTTCCGCGCGGTCGGGGAGGTGTCGGAGGAACGAGAGCAGGGTGAAGAAGCGCTGCCCGTCGGTGATCTCGACTTCCTTCGGGTTCCGGAGCCGGGCCTGGAGGTCGGCGCGGCCCGCCTCGGTGAGGGAGAGGATCCGCCGGGGCGCCGCGCCGCTTCCGGGCTCGGTGCGCTGCTCGACCAGCCCCGCCTTCACCAGCCGGGTGATGGCCGGATAGAGCGCGCCGTCACTGACCGGGCGAATGTGCCCGCTGAGGCCCTGGATGCGCGCCTTCAACTCGTAACCGTGCAAGGGCTCCTCGTAGAGGAAGCCCAGAATCGACAGCTCCAGCACGCGGCCGAACCCCTTTCCTGCTCGTAGCCGGACACTTGCCCGTTCCGTGCGAGCATGCTACCTCTTTTCGCTGTGCCTCGAATCGAGGTACAGCGAAAAGAGGGGGCAAGGTCATGGGGGCAACCGAGCACCGGCGCAAGCTCGTGTCGCTGGCGTATCCGGTCTACTTCGAACTGCTCGCGGGCGTCACCGCCGGGATCATCAACATGATCTGGGTGGCGATGCTCGGCGCCGGGTCCGTCGCCGCGGTGGCCGTCGCCACCAACCTGGAGAACCTGCTCCTCGGCGTCATCCTCGTCGCAGGGTCGGGGATGACCGTGCTGGTCGCACGGGCCAGGGGCGCGGAGGATCCGGCCGCGTTGCGCTCCGCCGTGCGCGGCGGCTGGACACTGTGGGCGGTCGTCACGCCCGTCGTGGCCGTGGGCGGGTTCCTGTGCCGCGAGCCGCTCGCCCGACTCGTACTCGGCGGCGACGACAGCTCGCTCCCTCTCGCCGTCGGCTACTTCTCGATCGCGCTGCCGGGAATCGCGGTGTTCTACGCGACCAACGTCATCGACGGCATCCTCAAGGGCGCGGGCGACACCCGTACCCCCATGAGACTCGCCCTGCTCGCGAACGGGCTGATTCTCGCGCTGGACCCCTTGCTCATCCTCGGGTTCGACCTCGGCGTCCGCGGGGCCGCGATCGCCACGGTGCTCGGCCGGACGGCCGCACTCGCCTGCGGAATCGTCGCGCTCCGCCGCAACGCCGTCCTGCGACAGGTGGCCGCCGCAGAGTCAGGGCGGACCGGAACACTCGTCTCCGACGCCCGAAGAGTCGCTGCCACCGGGCTGCCCATGTCCGCCGATTTCGTCGTGCGGATGACAGGAGCCCTCGCCCTCGTGGCCATCGTCGCCCGGATCGGCGTCACCGAAGTCGCCGCCTACGGCATCGCCACCAAGGCCATGTACGTAGCGACCATGGCCTTCTACTCCGTACGCCAAGCCGCCGCCATCCGCACCTCCCACCTGCTCGGCACAGGTCGCGACGAACGACGCGCCATCGGACGGCAGGCGCTGCTCATCGGTGGATCACTGGGACTCACGGCCGCACTGGCGCTGCTCGTCGCCGGACCGTGGGTCATGCGGGCCTTCGGCAGCGAGGGCGCGGTGGCCGAGGCCGGCACGCTCTACCTGCGGTCCCTGGGGCCGTACCTGATCCTGCTCGCGTGCTTCATCGCACTGGGCGGAGTGTTCGAAGGCAGCGGCGGCAGCCCCGCCTTGGCCCGCATCACCACCTGCGGTGTGCTGCTTCAACTGGCGCTCGCGTACGGCCTGTCGGGGGCAGGGCTGCCCGGCATCTGCGCGGCCATGGCGGCATCCATGGCTCTGCAGTGCGTGGCGGTCACCAGGATGTACCGCCGCACGGCACACCCGAAGACCACCGGCCGCGACGACGACGGACCGAGAACCCCCGCCGCGTCCGACGGCGCCTCCACCTCCACCCCCACCTCCGCCCCCGACAAGCGACTTGCCTGACGCGCGCCGGGAACGCGCCCGCCGCACCCTCGCGGGCGCGGCGGGCGAAGTGTCAGCTGACCGCGAGAAGGTCGATCACGAAGATCAGGGTCTCGCCCGGCTTGATGGCCGGAGACGGCGAGCGGTCGCCGTAGGCCAGGTGCGGTGGGATGACCAGCTTCCGGCGGCCACCGACCTTCATGCCGCGCACTCCCATGTCCCAGCCGGTGATGACCTGCTTGCCACCGAGAGTGAACTCGAAGGCCTGGCCCCGGTTCCACGAGGCGTCGAACTCCTCGCCGGTGGAGTGGGACACCCCCACGTACTGGACGGACACCGTCGACCCCTTGGTGGCCTCGGCCCCGTCGCCGACGACGACGTCCTCGATGTGCAGGTTGGGGGACGGCTGCCCCTGGGGGGTTTCGATCGTCGGTCGCTCAAGGGTCATGGCCCGCTCCTCGCTCTCGTCACCGGCCGATCCGCAACCGGCCGGCATGCCTGGGTGATCACTCTCCCACGCCGTCGACCAGGAGTGAGCCCTGGTTCGACGAGCTGCGGGACGGGCGCGGACGACCACGGGGAACCACCGCGCCCCAGTCGGCGGATCTGCCGCCGAGCGACCTGATCGTGACGGATGATCGACGAGGATCGTGGCCATGACCTATGTGATCGACGCCGCCTGCCGGAACGATGCCGAGTCGCTGGGGCCGCTACTGCTGCGAGCCTGGCTGGAGACGTACCCCCACCCGGAGGCGGGGATCGACGAGGACTGGATCCGCGAGCACCGCGGCTCGTCAGCCACCGCGGACGGCACCACTCGTTGGCGAGAGTTCATCGAGGCGGCGAACCAGCGACCGGACCTGCTGTTCTGCCGCGTGGTCCGCTCGGGCGGCGAGACCGTCGGCGTCCTGTGCGGCCGGCGAGGCGAGCAGGTGTCCCTGGGGCCCATGTACTTGCTGAACCAGGTGCAGGGGAGGGGACTGGGCGGCCGCTTGATGAGCGAGTTCCTCGCCTGGGCAGGAGACGTACCCATAGGCCTGTGGGTCACGGACTACAACGCCGGCGCGGTCCGCTTCTATCAGCGTCACGGCTTCAAGATCACGGGCGAGCGAGAGCTCTGGCGGGGAAGGCTGCCCAATGTCCGAATGGTCCGGCAGGCGGCGGCCCACTGAGTCTCCTGACGTCCGTACGCCGGAAGGCGTGCGCGCGGTCAGGGGCGGGCGGCGTGGTGGTCGCCGGTCACGACGGCATCCGCGTCGTGGTGGCTCCGGGCTGTGTGTTGGTCTCCATGGCCGGGAACCCACGCCAGCGGCTCGGGGACGACACCGATGGGTGTCCTTGCTCCGTGTGGATCAGGCGTTTGCGTCTCCCTGGCAGTGGGGTGACTGTGGAGTAGCCCGTCACCCCGCCGCTTGGAGGCATTCCATGTCGTCACCGCCCACCTCGCCCCTCGACGAGCGTGACGAGACGGAGGCGTTGCGCCGGGAGTGCGAGCATCTGCGGGCCGCGGTCGGCGCGCACGAGGCTGTCGATCAGGCGATCGGTGTGATCGTCGCCGTGGGGAGGGTCGAGCCCGCGGTGGCCTGGGACGTGCTGCGGGAGGTGTCGATGAACCGGAACAGGAAGCTGCGCCTGGTCGCGGACACCCTCGTCGCGTGGGCCAGTGGCCGCGGCGAGCTGCCGGACGACGTACGCCGGGAACTGCGCGTGCGGCTCGCGTCCGCGCTCCGGCCGACGTAGCAGCCGAGTCCGGAAGCTCCGGGTTCGGAATCTGATGACGCCTGCGGGGCCGACAGCGCTCGCTGCCGGCGGGCCCGCATCCGTGTCCCGTCAGCGCTTGCGCTTCCGGAGGGAGTTCCAGCTCGCGTCGGCCGTCCAGCCCCCGTCCACCGGCATGGCCACGCCGTTGACGAAGCCGCTGCGTGCCGGGTCCGACAGGAAGGCGACGGCCTGGGCGATGTCCTCGGGTGCGGCGAACCGCGCCATCGGGACCCGGTCGACGATGTCCTCGTCGGTGTAGCCGCCGGACGCCTGGTCCGCGGCGTCCATCTCGGTCTTGACCCAGCCAGGGCACACGGCGTTGACACGCACCCCGCGGCCGCCCCACTCCGCGGCCAGGGTCCGGGTCAGACCGATCAGGCCGTGCTTGCTCGCGTTGTACGCGGCCCGGTCCCCGACCCCGTGCAGTCCGGCGATCGAGGCGATGTTGACGATGGATCCGCCGCCCGCTTCGAGCATGAGCTTCCCCAGGGCCCGCGACAGGAGGAAGGGGCCGGTGAGGTTGACCTCCAGGACGCGTCGCCACTGTTCGGCGGTGGTGTCCTCGGCCGGGGTGAGCAGCGAGACACCCGCGTTGTTGACCAGTACGTCGACCCCGCCGAAGCGCTCCTGTACTTGCTCGGCGAGCCCGGCCACATAGGTCTCCGAGGCCACGTCGCCGACCACGGCGTACGCCTCCGCGCCCGTGGCGCGCACCGCCGCCAGCGTCTCCACCGGCTCCTTCAGATCGGCCAGTATCAGCGCGTACCCCTCGCGGGCCAGCACCTCGGCGACCCTACGGCCGATGCCCTGTGTCACACCGGTCACCACCGCGACCGGCACCCGTACGTCCTGCTGCGTGCTCTTGTCCATGGGCACAGCCTCACCCGCGCCGGGCATCATGGGAAGCGACGATCAAGAAAGTGAGCTTTCACGAATCATGAACGGCGTCGACCCCCGGCTGTTGCGGACCCTGCTCGCGGTGATGCGGCACGGGTCGATGAGCACCGCGGCGGCCGCACTGGGCTATGTCCCCTCGGCGGTGTCGCAGCACATCGCCCGGCTGGAGCAGCAGGTGGGGGCCGAGCTGCTCTCGCGCCGCCCGGGCGGCGGCGTGACCCCGACCGCCTCCGGGCGGGCCCTCGCCGACGCGGCCGCCCACGTCCTGGCCGCCACCGCGGACTTCCAGCGCCTGGCCGACGACATCGCACGGACCGGGGCGCCGGAGGTGAGCATCGGCGTGTACGCGACCGCGGCCGGACGCCTGCTCCCCACCGCGCTGGCCGAACTGCGCGGGGCCCATCCGGATGTCGTGCTGCACGTCACCGAGACCGAGCCGGTGCACGGTCTCCGCGGCCTGCGGACCGGAGAGGTCGATCTCCTGCTCGCCTACCGCTATCTCCCCGAAGACCCGCCCAGCGCCACCGACCTGCAGATCCGCGAACTCGGCAGAGAACCGCTGTGGCTCATGGCCGCACGCGGCACCGGCATCGCCACGCTCGACGACTGCCGCGAAGCCGACTGGGCCGCCGGACACCTGGGCACTCCCGACCGGCGCCTGCTCCAGCGCTGGGCCCACCGCACCGGCCTCGAACCAGCCGTGCGGTACGAGACGGACGACTACCACACCGCACTCGCACTGATCGCCCAAGGTCTGGCCGTCGGGCTCGTACCGGCCTCCGTCGTCCACGGTTGGCACGACCCGGCCCGGCCCCTCACCCGCGTCGAAGGCATCCCCGCACCCGACCGCCCCGAACGCGAGGTCCTCGCCGTCACCCGCCCACGCGCGTCCCACCCCGTCGTCGACGACCTGGCCGGCCTCCTGTCCGCCGCCGTCACGGCCATCTCGCAACAACCACAGGACGACATCGGGGGAGGCCGGAGGCGCCCGAACCGTGACGGCCGAGGGGCAGACTGACGCTTCCCGCCGTCCGCCGGACGCTCTCAGTCCGTGGTCGGCCGGTGCGGGGTCTTCTCCCAGCTGAACGGGGAGAACGCCACCTGGTGGGCGGCCCGCCACGCGGCGACCGACCACAGGAACGTGACGAGGGGGCTGAACACGGCGTGCCAGGGCGCCGCCAGTCCCGCCCGCCGGGCGGCGACGAAGGTGATGACGATCCACGCCACGATCGAGGCGACCTGGGCGGCCACGGCCGGCAACACCAGCCCGGCACCGGTCGAGGACCACACCGGACAGGTGAGGGCGAGCACCGTGAGGGCGCCCAGCACGGGTTGGAGCAGAGCGGTCACCGGCGCTGCGGCGACGATGCCGAGCAGTACGAGGACCCCGGTCGGGCCGAACCTGCGGAGGGTGCGGCCCGGGTGGCGGGTGTGGACCATGGTCGTGACCAGAAAACCCTTGTACCAGCGGGTGCGCTGGCGCACGTACGGGCCGACCGTGTCGAGGGCCTCCTCCCAGGTGACCGACTCGATGGTCTCCGTGCGGTAGCCCATCGCGGCGCAGCGCATGCCGAGGTCGGCGTCCTCGGTGACGTTCCACGCGTCCCAGCCGCCCAGCGCGCGCAGGGTGGCGGTGCGGAAGTGGTTGCTGGTGCCGCCGAGCGGGATCGGCAGCCGTAGCCGCTCAAGGCCGGGCAGGGCGAGGCCGAAGCGCAGGGCGTACTCCATCGCGAACTGCCTGGTCAGCCAGTTCCCGGTGGCGTTGCGGAACAGGAGTTGTGCCTGGACGCAGGCCGTCCGCTCACCACGGGCCGCGAACCGCGCTGCCACGCGCCGCAGTTGGGCGGGGTCGGGCCGGTCCTCGGCATCGAAGATCACCAGGAGTTCGCCGCGGGCCAGCATGAGGCCGAGGTTCACCGAGCGGGGTTTGGTCTGCGGGGGACCGGGCGGCAACTGGACGATGCGGACGAACGGCGGAGGATCCGCCGCGAGGACGGCCGCACGGGTGTCGGGGTCGTGCCGTTCCACCAGGATCAGCACCTCCAGCCGGTCCGGCGGGTAGTCCAGCGCGGCCAGGTGCCGGACCAGACCGCCGATCACTTCCGCCTCCCGGTAGGCGGGCACCAGCACGGTGTAGGACGGCAGTTCGGCGTCGGGGACCGGCGGGTCCGCCGCGGCCGCCCCGGGCCTGCGGTGCAGCAGACCGGCCGCCGCGACCACGGCCTGCAGCAGGCTGTAGACCGTCACCACTACGGTCAACAGCGCGAGGGCGAGCAGCGGTACGAACAGCACCAAGCCCACGACGGCGGTGACGGCGACCCCCAGGGCCACGACCTGCCACCGCGCGAAACCAGGCTTCGCCGCCAGGTCCGGACATCGCCGGGTGAACCCGTCCGCCATGGCATCGGCCACCACAGCCGAGTGCTCCTCCAGGAACCGGTCCTGCGCCCCGGCCTCCCGGCCCGCCAACGCCCCGGCCACGTCCACACCCGCGCGGACCGTCTCCACCGTGTTCACCTGTTCCCCCGAGCACACAAATGATCAAGGGGAGTGTAGCGACCCGCCGGATCGCGGAATGCCACAACAGCGGGTAGCGGTCGCGCCCTTCAGCGTTCGCCGAGCGCGTTCGCGTCGACAGTCCGGACGCTTCAAGATGATCGCTCTACCAGGGTGAGCGGGTGTCGCACCGCAACCGATTTCCTCCGCTGATGACCCGTCAAGCAGTAGAGGTGACGGTCATGCAGGGGATCGGCCGGCGCGTGGGTCAGGCGGAGCGGCACACCCACGCCAGCGCGGCACCCGGCGTCACGCAGGCCAGAAAGGCCGCCGTGTGGGTCGCGGTGCCGGTTCCCCAACCCAGGGCGGTCGGCAGCAGGAGGAGCAGGCCGAGGACGAGGATGCCGAAGGCGGGCAGGTGCACGGATGGGCTGTAGCGGCGTGCCGCGCTCGGCAATTCGTGGGAGAGGACACCCGTCAGGAGCGCCCCGGCGAACAGGACGGGGAAGATCGTGAGGATGAGGAGCCGGGTGCCGATCACCCCCGTGCCCCAGCGGCGGCCGTCCTCCAGTACCGGCGAGTCGGGGCGTGGGTCGCCGGGCGCGTAGTACACGTCGATGCTCGCGCCGGCCTTCGGCGGGTGGTAGCGGGTGTACATGCTCGGCACGGTCACCTCGCGTGGACCGTTGTCGTACGAGAGGCGCAGGACGAGGTCGGTCTCGAAGTACACGGGCTCGTCGGACGCGTAGTCTCCGCGGACCGGTTTTCCGGCGAGCCGCGCGATCGGGACGGTGTAGCGCTCGAATCGCGCCGCCTCCAGGCGCGCGGTCTCCCGCCCGTACTCCGGCGACACCATGAACCCGAGGTCGAAGCAGACCAGCGTGGCGAGCGGCACCAGCCAGGCGACCAGCCACACCGGCACGCGTCCGCCGGTCGGCGGCAACCCGGCGCGGCGCGGGGCGCGGCGGGACACCACGATCCAGGCGACGGCGAAGGCCATGCTCAGCGCGGTCAGAACCGCCTCGACGACCAGCGGCGGATACGGGCTGACGCCCCACAGCGCACAGCCCACCGCGCCCATGGCGCTGACCAGCATGCCCCAGCCCGTGAGCGTGGTCCACACGCTGCGCCGGTACGTGGGTCCGGCCCGCTCCGGCCTCTTCTCCAACTGAACCATGTCCGCCCCCTCCGTGCCCCCTGCACGTGTGCGGCCGGAAGCCTAGTGCCTCGTGACCGGGCGGGGTGGAGGTGCCGGGGCGGAGGCGTGCGTTCCGTCGATGGAGCGAGGATGGAGGTGGGGACATCTCCGTTCCCCGTGGGCCTGCTCACGGGAGGAGGCCGGATCGTGTTCTTCATAAATCGTCGTGACGCCGGCCGGCAGCTGGCCGCCCGGCTGGGACATCTGCAGGGCGCCGACGTGCTGGTGCTGGGGCTGCCACGTGGCGGGGTTCCGGTGGCCGCCGAGGTCGCCCGCGCGCTGGGCGCGCCGCTCGACGTCTGCCTGGTCCGCAAACTGGGGGTGCCGTTCCAGCCGGAGCTGGGCATGGGGGCGATCGGCGAGGGTGGCGTCCGCGTGATCAACGAGCAGGTGGTGCGTGGCGCGCGGGTCACTGCCGACGAGCTGGACCGGGTCGAGGCGCGCGAGAGGCAGGTGCTGGAGCGGCGGGCCCGGCGCTACCGGGGCGGGCGCCCACCGGTGTCCGTGGACGGCCGTACCGTGCTGGTGGTCGACGACGGGGTGGCCACGGGGTCGACGGCGCGTGCGGCGTGCCGGATCGCCCGTGCCGGAGGGGCGGCGCGGATCGTTCTGGCGGTTCCTGTGGCACCGCGCGACTGGACGGCTCGGCTGGGTGAGGACGCCGACGACTACGTCTGCCTGTACGCCCCGCGGGACTTCGATGCGGTCGGGCAGTTCTACGACGACTTCTCCCAGACGGAGGACGAGGAGGTGGTCGCGTGTCTGGCGGACGCGGGGGAGCAGAGGACCGATGCCGCGGCGAGCGATCCGCGTCCTGCCGGCCCGGCGGACCGGGAGACGGACGTGCACGCTGGATCCGTGCTGCTGCGCGGCCGGTTGACGGTGCCCTCGGGCGCGAGCGGGATCGTCATGTTCGCGCACGGGAGCGGCAGCGGCCGGCGCAGTCCGCGCAATCGGCTCGTCGCGGCCGGACTCAACACCGCGGGGATGGGCACCCTGCTGTTCGACCTCCTGACCGACGAGGAGGAGGCCGACCGGGCCAACGTCTTCGACACCGGTCTGCTCTCCCGGCGGCTAGCGGGAGCGACCGACTGGCTGCGCCGGCAACCCGAGGCCGAAGGACGCCCCGTCGGGTACTTCGGCGCCAGCACCGGTGCGGGTGCCGCACTGTGGGCGGCCGCCGAGCCCGGCGCCCGGGTGGCCGCGGTCGTCTCGCGGGGCGGCAGGCCCGACCTGGCCGGGCCACGCCTGGCGGACGTGAAGGCACCCACGCTGCTGATCGTCGGGGGACACGACCGGCACGTTCTCGCCCTCAACCGGGAGGCGCGGGCACGCATGCGCTGTGAGAGCGCGCTCGCGGTCGTCCCCGGCGCGACGCACCTCTTCGAGGAGCCCGGTGCTCTGGACCAGGTCACCGGTCTGGCCCGTGACTGGTTCACCGCCCACATGGCACCCGCCCGCCCTGCCGGCGCCGGGGGTTCCGAGGCCGAATGAGAGCCTGCCCTGCCCGGTCTCGCTCCGGCCGGGGCCGTCCGGCCTCCCGACCATGGGCCGGATGGCACGCGCCCCGCAGCAGGCGCCCAGGTCAGGATGAGGACAGGAGCAGCGAGGAGGCGGGTTCCGCCGCGACACAGGAGCGGAACCTGGCGGTACGGCATTCAGGAAGCGAGGCCGATGGCGTCATGGACCAGACATCTTGGACGACGAGAGGCGTTTTCACCGGGCAGGGAGGTGCCCGCACCGACGAGGCCGGGATCGTCAGCGGCGACCTGAGTGTGCGGACCACCTGGGACGGCACCCAGGCCGAGGTCAAGATCCAGTACACGGGCACCTCCGACTGGCACACCCTGACCGGCAGCCCGGTGCCGTGCCCGTCTCAGGAGGACAGCCGGGATCTGCACCAGGCGGTGGTGGAGGCTGTGCGGGCCGGCGGCGGCGCCACTGTGCCGCGACATGCGCGGCCGTGGGCACATTCCTGAGGGCCGGGGACCGGGAGGCGGCAGGGGACGGCCTGGACCTGACCGTCCGCGTTCGCCAGCTGACCCCACATCGGGAGGCGCGGCATGTCACGAATCGAGGTCCCGGGCGCCGAGCCCGCCCTGCCCACGGAGGAAACCCAGGGACGCGCCCTCCGCCTCCGGGTGCTGATGATCGCGCTGGTGTGCGGAGTCGTGGCCGCGGTCGCGCTGTGGCGGGCCGACGGACAGGCCCAGAGCCAACGTGCCGCGCATCTGCATCACGTCACCGCCGTCACGACCGCGGCGGCCGGGACCCTGCCCGAACCCGGTTCCCGCTACGGCGTGCAACCGCGCTCGGTCGTCCCCGCGCGATGGGAGCAGCCCGCGGGGGTGCCCCGCGCCGGGAAGATCGATGTCCCGCTCGGAACGGGCAAAGGTGCGACGGTGCCGCTCTGGGTCGACGACACGGGTGCACCTGCGCAGCCTCCGGGTACGGTCGCGGGGCGTGCGCTGGGAGCCCTCTCCGGCGGGGCGTTGGTGACGGCGACCGCCGGGCTGACCATGCTGGGCTGTCTGCGTCTGGCGCGTCGGCGTACGGAGCGACACCTGCTCGCCGCCTGGGAACGGGAGTGGGAGGAAGTGGAACCCGTCTGGTCCGGCAGGCCCCGGCGCGACTGCGGCCCGGACACCGGCGAGGACGGACGGGGCACGTGACACTCAGCCCACCTTCCGCAGCATCCTGGGCATCGTGAAGTCCGGGGCCGCGACGCCCCTGGCCGTCCACGCCGTCCGGCCGCTCGAGGGCGCGCCGACGTGATCTTCGAGCCGTCTGGGGTGACCTGCACCTGGACCACTAAAGCGACGGCGGGCACCGGAAGGCTTGGCTCTCGAATGCCGCACGCTGAACCGGGTACGCGGCGACATGGGACTGACGAACGTGCTCGTGATGCCTCCTTCTGCCGCACGCCCGGCGAGCCGCTCGATGCTGCGTTCACGGCCGTCCTCGTCGCGGCGGGCCTCGACTCGATCTCCGTCGCACCCGACAGTTTCGCGACTGTCAGACGCCACGTGGCGCGGGCCGAGAACGAGCTCCGCAGTCCTTCGGCCGGAAAGGAGTGACCATGCCCCGTAAGACACGCGGCCGCGCGGTCCGCCGGCAGGCGCCGCCGCACCGCCGCTCTCATACGCCGGCGGTCGGCAAGGTGCGGGGTGACCGGACCGGGACCTGCCCGCGTCCCGAGATGCCCATCCCCCCGGGCGAGCGTCCCGTACACACCATCCAGGTCCCCAAGTCTCTGCTGTGAACGCGGTGGATCCGCGTGCTCACGAACAGGGACGGAACCCGGATGCGGACGTGTCGAGTCTGCCGCTGACGGTCAGAGTCCCCTCGGACGTGGATCGCTGCGGAAGGTGAGGCTCACATCGGGGAGGAGAGACTCCGCGACGGCCATGTCGAACGGCTGCGTACCCGGAGTGAGCACGCTCGCGGCGGCCACCGCCACACCCAGAGCGCAGGCACGGACCGGATCGTCACCCGCGGCCATGCGCGTGACGATCGCCGCGACCATGCTGTCCCCGGCTCCGGCGTCGCTGAGCGGTGCCGCCGGCAGGGGCGGTACGCGCATCTCGGTGTGGCCTTCGCGGGTCGAACAGAGCGCGCCGAGCTCACCGATGGTGGTGACCGTGATGTCGGCGGAGCCCGCGGAGAGCAACTGCGTGTTGACCGCTCGGGCGTCGTCGAAGGTGCGCACCTCGCGACCGAGCAGGTAGGAGGCTTCCTTGCGACTGCAGCGGAAGAGGAAGACTCCCTCGGCCAGGCCCAGGCGCATCGCAGGCCCGGACGTGTCCAGAACCAGTCGGGCTCCGGCATCTTTGACCCTGCGGGCCACGGCTCCGTAGAAGTCTTCGGACAGGCCGCCGGGGAGGCTGCCGCTGGCCACGACGTAGCGCTCGGCACTCAGTGCCCCGGCCAGCGTGTCCAGGCATTGCCGGCTCTCGGCCTCGTCGAGCCGCGGTCCGGGCGGCACGATGTGGTGGCTGCGGCGCGTCTCGGTCTCGAGGAGAACGAGGGCCTCGCGGGTCTCGCCGCCGATCGGTATGGGAACGTGGTCGATTCCCTCCTCGTCCAGCAACCGGTCCAGGCGGCGGCCGAGTTCGCGGCCCGAGGTGTGCAGGGCGGTGGCCGCGCCGCCGAGACGGGTGATGCCGCGGGCGACGTTGATGCCCCCGCCTCCGGGGGAGACGGATCTGACCCGGGCGCGGTTCTTGCCCATGTCGGCGAGGCGGGGGACGTCCCAGCACATGTCGATCGTCGGGTTCATGGTCAGTGTGAGTACGCGCTCGGCCGAGGCGGGATTCATGGTGGGCTCCCCACATGCACGGCAGTGGCGTCACTTCGACGCTAACGCCGGTGGAAGACGCGCGCACGCCCATGTCGCGCCCGCGCCGGCGTCCGATGCGCCCCCTCAAACCGGTCCGCCAGATCACGTTGCCGTCGCGGGCATGACCGGTGCGGCTCCGGCCGCGAGCGCGAGGACGACGGCGGTCATGCCACCGAGCCGCCCTCGCCGTGTGCGCCGAAGACCGGGTGTCCAGCGACGGCCCACCGCTTCCGGCCGCCCTGACGAACCACGGCATGACGGGATCTTTCGGCGGTGCTCGTACGGGGATGGCGGGTCGGCCGCGACCGGTCGCCGCTGGTCAGGGGAAGGCGGCGAGGACCGTGATCACGTCTGGTTCCGCAAGGAGGCGATCACGGTGCGGACGTCGGTGCGCGGGCCGCGGTTGTAGGGCAGTTTGGAGAGCATCAGCCCCATGGCGCAGGTGTTGCTGAGGGCGGCGAAGGTCAGCCCGGCGCCGACCGCGGTGCCGATCAGGTGCACGCCCGGGACGAAGAAGCCCACAACGCCGGTGACCAGCACGATCGAGCCGGCGATGAGACGGACCTGGCGCTCCAGCTCCCAGCGCTGCTCACCGCGGTTGACCGGGGCGCCGGATGCCTCCCAGGCGGTCATGCCACCGTCTAGGACGCGCAGGTTCGGCAGACCGGCCTCGGCGAGCGCCCGCTCGGCCTGCGTGGCGCGGGCGCCGGAGCGGCAGACGAGCACCACGCTCTCGTCCAGGTGTCGGCGCAGCTCCGCACGGTGCTCACGCAGGGTGTCCAGGGGGACGTTGTAGGCGCCAGGAATGTGGCTGGTCCGGAACTCACCGGGCGTGCGCACGTCCAGCAGGCGCGGACTGTCACCGGTCTTGATCAGGTGCTGGAGGGCGGCGGGCGTGAAAGCTGCGGCGCGCGAGGCGTCGGTCGTCATGAGAACTGCTCCATGGAAGCGATACGGGAGGGACGGGTCGGCGAGGGGAGTGCGGGTCGGGGTCAGGCGGGCAGGGGCGTGTTCAGCAGGGCCCAGGCGGTGTAGCCGCCCAGGACATCGGAGACGTCGTCGAAGCCGTGGTGGCGCAGCAGGCTCGCCGCGATGGACGAGCGGTGACCGCCGGCGCAGTGCAGGACCAGCGGCCGGTCGCGGGGAATCTCCTCGAGACGGCCGGGCAGCTCGCCCAGGGAGATGTGCAGGGCGCCCTCGATGAAGCCGGCGTCACCGCGCTCGCCGCAGGTGCGGACGTCGACGACCACCGGCGGGTTCTCTCCCTCCAGTGCGGCGCGCAGCTGTGCGGCGGTCAGGCGGCCGGCCGGGGCGACCTCCTCGGCCATGGCGGCCAGGGCCTCGTCGGGGGAGTCCAGGTATCCGGCCGCGCGGTCGAAGCCGATCCGGGCGAGCCGCGTGACGATCTCCTCCTCACGGTCCTCGGGCGCCACGACCAGCAGTTCCGCGTCGTGCGGCAGCACGGTGCCGGCCTGCTCGGCGAAACGGCCGTCGGCGGGGACGTTGACCGCCCCGCGCACATGCCCGGCGGCGAACTCCTGGGGGTCACGCGCGTCGACGACCACTGCGCCCGCGGCACGGCGGGCCAGGAAGTCCGCGGCGTCCAGTGCCCGCGGTGCGCTCGCCGGGTCGAACAGCGCGCGCTCCCGGCGGTTGAGGTCCGCGTCGTAGGCGAAGTACCCGGGAGCCGCCGACTGCCCGGCGGTGACGATCGCGACGAAGTCCTTCTCGCTCATCGGCGCGCACGCGTAGTTCGTCGCGCGCTGCTCGCCGATCGTCGACTGCCGCTCGGTGGACAGGTTCTTGCCGCAGGAGGAGCCGGCGCCGTGCGCGGGGAACACGCGCACCTCGTCGGGCAGGCCCATCAGCTTGCGCTGCACACTGTCGTGCAGCATCGCGCCCAGCTCCTCGGCGGTCACCCCGGCCGAGGCCAGCAGATCCGGGCGGCCGACATCGCCGATGAACAGCGCGTCACCGGTCAGCACCCCGTACGGGACCGCGTCCTCGGCACGCTCGTACACGAGCACGCTGATCGACTCGGGGGTGTGCCCCGGGGTCTCCATGATCTTCAGCGTCACCTCGCCGAGGCTGATGGTGTCGCCTTCGGACAGCTCGCGTATCGCGTACTCGGTCTTGGCCCGCGCTCCATAGCCGATCCAGGCGCCGGTGCGGGAGGCCATCTCCAGGTGCCCGGCGACGAAGTCCGCGTGGAAGTGCGTGTTGATGACCCCCACCACGGTGAAGCCACGGGCCTCGGCGTCGCCGAGGTACTCCGACACGTCCCGGCGCGGGTCCACGACCACGGCCTGGCCGGTGGTCTCGTCAGCGATCATGTACGACGCCTGGGACAGGCACTCGAGGTAGTACTGCGAGAAGAACACGGATACCTCCGGAACTAGCTGCTCGGATACCCAGGGGGGTATGCCTGAGGGTGGGGGTGGCTCATACCGGCAGGCTGCTCGGCCCGCTGGTGGGCGTGATAGGGCGCGATGGGGCGTGATACCCCGGGGGGTATTACGTATTCGACGGTAAGAGGGGCGGGCTTCGCCTGTCAAATACCCCCTGGGGTATTAAGTGGCGGCGCGAGATCCTGGGCCATCGATACCCCTAGGGGTATAATGGGTGAGGAAGGGGGCGCGGAGGAGGATCGCATGCAAGTGGACGAAGAATCGGTGCAGCCCGTCCTGAACCGGCTGCGGCGCGCCCAAGGGCAACTGGCGGCCGTGATCGCGATGATCGAGGCGGGCCGCGACTGCAAGGATGTCGTGACGCAGCTCGCCGCGGTGTCCCGCGCGCTGGACCGGGCCGGATTCAAGATCGTCGCCAGCGGAATGCGCCAGTGCCTCTCGGGAGCCCCTGACGCGCCGCCCATGTCGCAGGAGGAGCTGGAGAAACTCTTCCTGGCCCTCGCGTAAGCGGCTCCAGGGCCGCGATGCACCGTCCACCAGGTGTTCCTGCGACGCCAACTGGACTACTCGGGCGCCGATTTGGTGCCGTACTTCACACCCTGAGTCGGGGCGGATCCGTGAAGTCCAGTGCCGCCGATGATCTTCGCGATTATGATTCCGGGCAGCGTCGCGTGCCGGTGGCGGACGATCGTCAGGCATGGAGGCGTCATACAGAGAGGCCAATTTTGTCGACTGACCGCGTCACTGCCTGGGGCAAGGAACTGCAACAGGTGCACGCGAAACTGCGCAAGGCGCTGGCGCTGGCGCGGGCGGGGCTGGACAACGGCGACCCCGCCGACGCCACCACCGACCTGCTGCTCTTCTGCCACGGATTCTGCGCCGCCCTGTCCGGCCACCACCGCGCCGAGGACGGCTCGCTCTTCCCCGAACTGCTGCGAGCGCGCCCGGACCTGGCGCCGGTGGTCGAGAAGCTGAGCCAGGACCACAACATGATCGAGCACCTCATCGGTGGACTGCAGAAGGCAGTTGCCGAGTCGACCGACCCGGAGGTGGCGCACAGCCACCTGGACGGCATCGAGGCGGTCATGGAGACGCACTTCAAGTACGAAGAGAAGCAACTGGGCGCGGTGCTCGACGGCATGGACGCCGATTTCGACCGCACCGCGATCTTCGGCCCGATCAGCTGATCCGCGCCGTGCCGGGGGCGGCGGCCCCCCGCCGGGCGGGGCCGGCGGGAGCCGAGACCCCCCCCCCCCCTCACACGCCCCCCGATCCCCCCCCCGCGCCCCCGCGGGCCCCGGCCCCCCCCGCCGCCGCCCACCGGGAATCAGCCGTAACCCCAGCCGCGCACCGGCGATGGCGGCCGTCTTGCCCGTCGGCGGCGTAGGTGTGGGACCGGCCGACGTCGAGCGTCAGCCCTCGACGTCCTCCAGCTTCTCAGCGATGCGTTCGAGCGCGTTGAGGTCCTCGGGCGCGAGCCGGTCGATGAAGTGACGTCGCACCGAGGCGACATGGGCCGGGGCGGCGTCCTCGAGCGTCTCCAGGCCGTGATCCGTGAGAACGAGGAAACAGCCTCTGCCGTCCGCCGGGTCGGGTGCGCGGCGCAGGAGGCCGCGCGCTTCCATCCTGGTTGCGTGCCGGGAGAGCCGGCTGCGCGACCACCGCATCTTGGCGGCCTGCTCGTGGAGGGTGCTGGTGTGGTCGGGCCGCTTCGACAACGTGCTGAGCACCTCGTAGTCGGGCTCGGAAAGCCCGACCGCGCCCAGGTCACGTGCCGTGGCGGCCTGCACGGCGACCGTCACACGCCGGTAGGCCCGCCAAGCCCGCTCTTCGTCCGGGTTCAGCCAGCGCACATTCTCAGCCGAGGACTTCTTTGACATGTAATCAATCTACCGGCTACTTTTCCTTTCCATGTCAACGAAAACGGTGCGTGTCCTTGTCCTGGTGTGCAGCACCCGACCCGGCGCCCTCGGCCCGGCGGTCGGCACGTGGTTGACCGACGCGATCGCGCCCCGCGCCGGGGAACTCGACGTCGAACTCGTGCCCGTGACCCTCGGCGACCTCGGCCTGCCCTTCCTGGATGAAGAGGAGCACGCGTCCTCGGGCGTCTACGCGCACGAACACACCAGGCGATGGAGTGCGCTCGTGGACGCCGCGGACGGCTTCATCGTGGTGACGCCGGAGTACAACTACGGGATGCCGGCGACCCTCAAGAACGCCCTCGACTACCTGAGTCGCGAGTGGGCATGGAAGCCGATCGGCTTCGTCAGCTACGGGAACACATCCG
This sequence comes from Streptomyces sp. NPDC059524, assembly GCF_042749255.1. Taxonomy (NCBI): domain Bacteria; kingdom Bacillati; phylum Actinomycetota; class Actinomycetes; order Kitasatosporales; family Streptomycetaceae; genus Streptomyces; species Streptomyces sp. NPDC059524. The sequence goes on from NZ_JBHYTK010000009.1 coordinate 44,645, forward strand.
CGGGCACGCGCTCGGTCCAGCACGCCAAGCAAGTGGTGACCACACTGCGCCTGGTGCCGTTGGGGCGCACGGTCGCGCTACGCATCAGCGAAGCGGTCGAGGACGGACAGGTCCGCCCGAGCGCCGCTCTGACCAGGGCCGCTGTCGGTGTCCTGGACGAATTGGTCCGCGTGGCCCACGCCCTGCGTCCGATGCGCGAAGCGGCACGCCCCGGCCTGTCTCCCGGCCCGCTGCCCGGTTCCTATCTGAGGCCGCTGACCCCGGAGGACGCTCCCGAGGTAACGGTGCTGCAGCGGTGCTGCTGGGTGGACGAGGCCCTCGCCAACGAGACCCTGGCCATCCCGGCCCTGCACGAGTCGCCGGAGCAGACGGGGGAGTGGCTGCAGACCTGGCATGCCGTGGGGCTCTGGCGCGACGGACGGCTGCTCGGCATGGTGCGGGGACGGCGTGTCGACAGCGACTGGCACGTAGGCCGGCTCGCCGTCGTACCGGACCTGCGGGGTCAGGGGCTGGGCCGCTGGCTGTTGCGCACCGCCGAAGCCGCGGCAGAGCCGGACTGCCGCCGCATCGTGCTGCACACGGGCGTGCGCAGCCGGCAGAACATCGCCCTCTACCAGGGCGAGGGATACCGGTCCGCGTCACTCACCGTCGACGACGGAACCGTCCGTCTCACCAAGGACGCGATTGCGTAGAAGCGCGGCCTGCCGGCCCTGACAGGCCGGTCTCGCGGGCTGGTTGATGTCCCGGCCGGTATCGGGGTGGGTGAACCGGACTGGTTTGCCCAACGATGCGGCGTAGGCGATTTCGGCTCGAGTGCTGTCCCCGATGTGGTCGCCGACGACGAGGACCTCGTCGGCGAGCCGGATCTTCGCACGGCGCAGTTCGCCGAGTCGGGCCTTCAGTGCCTCGGCCTCGACGGGGTCGGACGCGAGCTCGCGCGGCGACTTCATGTCGCACCCCGGCTTGACGACGATCCTTCCGGCTTTCGTCTCCCGCAGATCGGCCTCCGCCATCTCGGCCATGAAGCGGGTGGAGCCGCAGATCGCGACGATACGGGGGAGGTTCAGCAGCTTCTTCGCATCGGTGAGTCGGTCCTCAGGAGTGAGCGGTTGTGGTTCCGGCACGGGATCCTCCCGAGGGCTGTGGGGCGGGGCGCGGGTGTTGAGGGTGCCTGGTGGTGTCAGATGCCGCGTTCGATCATGTCGATGACGTGCTGGCCCGCGTCGTAGGCCTGGGTGGGGTGGAGGCCGCGCAGGGGGCCGTCGATGAGGAGGACGGCGATTCCGTGGACGGCGGACCAGGCGAGGAACTCGGCGCCTGGGCGCCGGTCCTCGGGCAGGAGTCCGGCGTCCACGAGGCCGTCGAGGGCGTCGCCGAGCAGCTCGAAGGGGGTCTTGCCGGTGGCGCCCGCGGCGGTGTCGGCGGCGGCGTCGGTCATGTCGCCGGGGACGTGGAAGGCCGTGCGGAACAGGCCGGGTTCCTCCTGGGCGTAGCGGAGGTAGCCGGTGCCGACGGCGCGGAAGCGGGCCCGAGCGCCGGCCGCCGGGTCCTCGGTCGGCGGCACGGCTGCCTGCTCTGCCTCCATGGTGTGGGCGACCTGGGCCATGGCTGCCTGGGAGACGGCGTGCAACAGGGCTCCGCGGTCGGCGAAGTGGCGGTAGGCGGCGTTGGGGGCGACGCCGGCCTGTCGGGTGGCGGCGCGCAGCACGACGGCCTCCGGGCCGCCCTGGCGGGCGAGTTCGACGGCGGCCTCGATGAGCGCGTTGCGCAGGTTGCCGTGGCGGTAAGTGTCCCTTTTGGGCTTGTCTTCGTTGGCTGCCGCCATGGCCGCCACCTCCAATGTGGACAGCATCCACTTAAGTCGTCTAGGCTCCTGCTTGATCACTCGGGGGGCGCGGATCACCGCGCTCCCCGAATGTGGACATCGTACACAAGGGGCGGTCGTCGGCCGGCCCGACACATGTCGCCAAAGGGGGATCGCTGCTCATGGGCAAGATCACGCACTTCGTGCACCAGTCGCTGGACGGCTTCATCGAGGGCCCGAACGGGGAGTTCGACTGGCCGCGGATGGACGGGGAGCTGTCCGCCTACTCGCAGGCACTCACCGACAGCGCCGACATGTTCCTGTACGGCCGCAGGGTGTGGGACATGATGTCCGGCTTCTGGCCCCGCGCCGAGGAGTTCTCCACCCACGAGCACGACCTCGCCTTCGCGCCCGTATGGCGCAAGGCGTCGAAGGTGGTCGTCTCCTCGACACTGACCGAGGCCGACTGGAACACGCGCGTCATCAACACCGACGTCATCGAGCAGCTGACCGACCTCAAGAACAGCGGAGCGCACCTGCTGCTGTTCGGCGGCTCCACCCTGGCCGGCCACCTCACCGAACACGGGCTGATCGACGAGTACCAGATCTTCGTCCACCCCGTGGTGCTCGGCGGCGGCAAGCCCGTCTTCACCACCCCGCAGCAGCGCATCGACCTGACCCTGGCCGAGACCAGGACCTTCGACTCCCAGGTCGTCCTGCTCCGCCACGAACGCACCCGCTAGGTCGTCTCGCGCAAGCGGCCCGGCGGGTGGGCGGCGACCGACGATTTTTCCCGCGCTCAGCAGTCAACAGTCAGCGAACCATACGTACTCAGGCACGAGATACCGAGGAATCCCAAGATGCGTACTCTGATCAGCACCGCGTTCATCTCGCTCGACGGCGTCGTCGAGGGCCCCGGCGGCGAGCCCGGTTACCGGAACTCCGGCTGGACCTTCAAGGACATCGAGTTCCTCCCCGAGGCGTTCGACATCAAGGGCCGGGAGCAGCAGGAAGCCACCGCGATACTTCTGGGCCGCACCAGCTACGAAGCCTTCAGCCCGGTGTGGCCGGGCATGGCGGACTTCGCCGACTACAAGGTGATGCCGAAGTACGTCGTCTCCAGCAAGCTCACCGAGGACGACCTGGTCACCAACTGGGGCGAGACCACGATCCTGCGCTCCCTCGACGAGGTCGCCGCGCTGAAGGAGACCGAGGGCGGCCCGATCATCGTCCACGGCAGCGCCGCCCTCAACCAGAGCCTCTCGGACGCCGGCCTGATCGACCGCTACCACCTGCTCGTCTTCCCGCTGCTCCTCGGCGCGGGCAAGCGACTGTTCAGCACCACGGACAAGGACACCCAGAAGCTGAAGCTGGTCGAGCACGAGGCCTACGCCAACGGCCTGCAGAAGAACGTCTTCGACGTCGTCCGCTGACCACTCCCGAACCGCCACTGCTTCACCGGCAGCACACATCTGGAAGGACGGAAGCCCGACATGACCACCGCAGTCAAAGGCCCTGCCAGCTACTTCCCTTCGATCGAGAAGAAGTACGGTCGTCCGATCGCCGAATGGAAGAGCCTCATCCAGGCCTCGCCCCTGACCAAACACATGGAACTGGTCAGCTGGCTCAAGGCCGACCACGGCCTGGGCCACGGCCACGCCAACGCCCTGGTCGCCCACACCCTCGCCGAGGCGCGCGGCAACTGAACCTCCGGTGGTTCAGGGGTATGGGGACGTGGCTCCCTTGCTCCGCGCGGGCGAGGACCTGCCCCCGTTCTCACGCGGCTTCGACGGGGACCTTCTCCGCTCCGATGCGCTGGATACGTTCCCGGCCCCACTCGGCCAGAGTCTCCAGGGCGGTGTTGAGGGTGACTCCGTGTTCCGTCAGGGAGTACTCGACCTTGGGCGGCACGACGGGGTACACCTCGCGGTGCACGAGGCCGTCCTCCTTCATTTTCCGGTGAGTACTGCACTAATTAGTCCGTACTGTTCAACTCTACTGGCCCAGAAGAGGATTGAGGCATCAACGGAACCTTCCGCGTACGACCTCAAGGAGCAGTGACATGCACGAGACCCACGCAACCGACGTGAGCATCCTCGGACTCGGCGCGATGGGCAGTGCGCTGGCCGAGGCGCTGGTGAAGGCGGGAGTACGGACCACGGTCTGGAACCGCTCGGCGGGCAAGGCGGAAGAGCTCGTCGCCCGGGGAGCGACCGAGGCCGGCTCCGCCGCCGAGGCGGTCCAGGCCAGTCCGCTGGTCGTCGTCTGCCTCTTCGATCACGCCTCGGTGCACGAGGTGCTCGATCCGCTCGTCGACGACCTGGCCGGGAGGACGCTGGTCAACCTGACCACCACCAAGCCCGAACAGGCGAGGCAGTCGGCCGTCTGGGCGGCCGAGGCGCGGATCGCCTACCTGGAGGGCGGCATCATGGCGGTGCCCTCCATGATCGGGCAGCCGGGCGCCTCGATCCTGTACAGCGGTTCGGAAGACGTGTTCCGTCAGCACACGGCGCTGTTCGACCACTGGGCGGCAAGCACCTACTACGGCGAGGACGCGGGGCTCGCGTCGCTCTACGACTTCGCGCTGCTCTCGGCGATGTACGTGATGTTCGCGGGCTTCATGCAGGGCGCGGCCATGCTGGCACCGGCGGGCGTGCCGGCAAGCCGGTTCGCGGAGATGGCGGTGCCGTGGCTGACCGCGATGACCGGCGAACTCGCCGGCTTCGCCAAGGTGATCGACGGCGGCGACTACACGGTCCCTGGGCAGCAGAGCCTGACGTTCTCCGACCTCGGCCTGTTCCTGGAGGCGATCGCCGAGCAGGGGGTGAGCGCCGAACCGCTCGCCATGGTCCAGCGCCTCATCCGGCAGCAGGTGGACGCGGGCCACGGGACGGAGGGCTTCGCCCGCATCATCGAGAGTCTCAAAGCACCGGAGAGTGAGTGATCGCGCCGGCAGAGCGGTCCCCGTTCTCCCTGTCCTCCTGATGAACCGCGCCTGAATGCGCGACTCTTGGCGCATGGAGGACGTGAGAGTGTGCGAAGAGGCGAGCGGGCGGCCAGGTGCACATGAATGACACCGTCGCTGTGGCGCTGGTGACCGGGGGATCCACACTCGTGGCGGCGGTCGTGTCCAGTTGGCTCGCCCTGCGAGCAGCCGGCCGACAGGCGCAGACGCAGCGGCTCCAGGCGAGCGAGGAGCGGCTCGAGGCCCGCGCCATGGCGCAGCGGGGGATCCGCCGCGAGGTCTACCGAAAGTTCCTGGAGCAGGCGTCAGAGACTCGACGACTGGTCTTCGCACTGCGGACCTCGGCCGACCTCGACCAGGCCGAGTTCGACGCCGCGGCTGGTCAGGCGCGCGAGGCGATCCGGGAACTGGCGGCAGTCGAACCATTGATCATGCTGGAGGGTCCCGAGCCCGTGATCGACGCGGCCGAGAAGGTCGTCGCTGCCCTGCGTCATGAACACAGTGCGGCCCGGGCGCTCTACCTGGACCGACGGCCCGGCCCGTGGCAGAACTACGAAGAGGCGCAGGCTCAGCGCATTCAGGCTCTTCGAGATCTCTGGACCACGGCTCGCAAGGCGCTCGGCAGCGACATCAGCACCGCGTGAGGCGGCGGGTGCCGGATCGGCATTCGGAACCACGCTCCGACGGGCACCCGCGCCCTCCGGTACGGCATGTCACGCGGTGACTGCCGTGCCCGGCGGACTCCGCGCCTGTGGTGACCAGGCGGGGCGCACGAGCCATGTGGCGGTGCGGCTCCGCTGTGACTACTCGGTGTTCCGGCCGCCGCCGTCCGCTTCCTCCCGCCAACGGACTGCGGCACGGCGGGACATCACGGTGTCGATGTAGTCGGCTCCGTGCACTCGCTCCATGTCGAGTGCCAGCCGTTCGAACGCCTCGGCGGCCCCGGCCGCATCTCCCGCTCTGCCGCGGAGGTTGGCGAGGTTGTGGCGGGTGGTGAGGACCTGAGGGTGGTCCTCGCCCAGCGCCCGTACCCGCTCCGCGAGCAGTCGCTCGGAGAGGTCCACGGCGCCGGCCAGGTCCCCGGTCTCGCTCAGGTAGTGAGCCTGGTGCCGGAGTGCCACCGTGTCGGGGTGCTCCTCGCGCAGCGTCCGATCCCGCATGTCGAGTTCCTTCTCGGCCTGCGCGAAGGGGTCGCCCAGCGCTCTTCTCATCCGCACCGCACCGAACGCGGCCCCGACCGCGACGACGGTCCCCGCGATCACCCATCTCAACGACACGTCAGGCACGCCTCCTTCGCTCCACAACGTCAGGCCGGCGCCGATCGCCGGGCGCCGGCCGTGGCGACCTGCCACCTCCATGGACGACCGGACGGCCCGCGTCAGTTGCGCCGGGCCACAGCAGAGGTCAGGACGCGGACGGCTCGATGTCGCCCGCGAAGACGATGACCTGGTCGATCAGGCTGCGCCGCAGATGGACGACGTCCGTTCCCGCCAGGCGGGGGCCTCCGTCCGGTGTGGTGAAGACCCACTGGTACCGGGCCCACTCGTCCGGCATGTCCACCGCCGAGCAGCGCACCATCTTGCCGGTGCCCGCCGGGTGGCGCCGGATGTCCAGTACGAACCGCTCGACCGCGGCGATTCCTTCGCTGCGCCCCAAGGGCCCCCAGAAGACCACGTCCGTGGTCAGGGCCTGGGAGAGGAGGGCGGTCACGGAGCTGTCGTCCGAGGCGTTGAACGCGGAGATGAATGTGTCGATCGCGGAGCGTGCCGTCTCTTCCTGCATGACCCAGTAATACCAGTCGTCGCGCGCCCGACCGCGCCGAACGATCCGCGCACTCCGAGGCTGCCGGCGTACCTGGTGACGCGGCGGCCGGTCCGGGGATCACGCATCGCGGACCATGTGGACGCTCGATTCTGAAGCGTGAACCGTTGAATCGAGCGTGTGGATCTGCCAGCATGCGTGAGACAGGTGAAGGACTCCTGTTTCGGGCAAGACGGAGAGGGGCGCTTCATGGACGACATCGACCGGGCCATCCTGCGAGAACTGCAGATCGACGGCCGGATCCCCTACGCCGAGCTGGGACCCAAAGTGGGCCTGTCCCCGTCGGCGGCCCGGCACCGGCTGCAGCGGCTGATCGACACCAGGGCGGTCCAGGTCGTCGGTGTGACCGACCCGATGACCATGGGCCAGCAGACGATGGCGCTCCTCGGCCTGCGCATCGGCGGCGACTCCCGCGCCGTGGCCGACGAGCTCTCCCGGCACGAGGAGGTCGTCTACACGGTGCTGACCTCCGGACGCTACGACCTGTTCGCCGAGGTCGTCTGCTCCCGGCCGCAGGACCTCCTGGACTTCATCAACGACGTCGTACGGACCGTCGACGGCGTGGCGTCCGTGGAGAGCTTCCCCTACTTCGCCATCCACACCCACCGGTTCATGTGGGACGTCGACTAGCGGAGTCCGGGGCCCGGCCGCACCCCCCGCCGCGATCCGCACATGTCTCTCTCCCGCGCGCCGAAGGCGCACCCGTACCCCGAACCGCCGAGGAACTTCCGCATGCCGCCGCACGACGAGCACCGCACCATCGACTTCTTCGCCCAGGAGGCGCTCCCCGTACCGCAGTTGAGCGAGACGCAGGCCGAGCACGTCGCCGCCCGCATGGTGGGCGAAGGAGTGCGCGCCGAGGCGCTGGGGAGCCAGCAGGACGCCAACTTCCTGCTGAGCGGCGAGGACGGGACCGCCATCGGGATCCTGAAGATTGCCAACCCCGCCTTCGGCAGGACGGAGATCGAGGCCCAGGACGCGGCCGCCGACCTCATAGCCGCGACCCACCCCGACCTGCGCGTCGCCACGGTCCTGCGCCGCGCGGACGGCTCCCCGCTCCACGAGACCGTGGACACCGAGAGCGGGCCGGCCGTCGCACGGCTGCTGCGGTATCTGCCCGGAGGCTCGCTGTCGGGGCCGCGGCACCTGTCGCCGAGCACGGTGGCGGCCATGGGAACCGTCGCAGCACGGGTCAGCACCTCCTTGCGCGACTTCCGGCACCCGGGCATCGAGCGCGTGCTCCAGTGGGACCCGCGACACGGCGACCGCGTCGTGAACGCACTCGCCCGGTACATCGACGAACAGGAGCGGCGCGAGGCCGTCCTGGCCGCGACGGCTGAGGCCTGGGCGAGCGTCCGACACGTCGCCGACCGGCTGCCCACGCAGGCCGTCCACCTCGACCTCACCGACGACAACCTCATCCGCACACCGGACAACCGCCTGCCCCTGCCCGACGGAGTCATCGACTTCGGCGACCTGACCGAGACGTGGGCGGTCGGCGAACTCGCCGTATGCCTCTCGTCGATGCTGCACCACGACGGATTCGAGCCGCACCGGGTGCTCCCCGCCGTGCGGGCCTTCCACGCCGTACGGCCACTGGCGGCCGAAGAGGCGGAGGCGTTGTGGCCCCTCGTGGTGGTGCGGGCCGCCGTACTGGTCGCGAGCGGGCGCCAGCAGACCGCCGTGGACGAGGACAACCACTACGCCCGGTCCGCGCTGGAGCGCGAATGGGCCATGTTCGAGCAGGCGACCCGTCTGCCGCTGCCGGTGATGACCCACCTGGTCAAGGAGGCGATCGGCCTGGCCGACACTCCCGCCACCATCGAGGCGCCCGCCTGCCCCCTGCTGCGCGACATCGCCGGCGCCGACATCGCCCTCCTCGACCTGTCCACCGATGCCGACAGCATGGACCGCGGAGCCTGGTGCGAACCCGGGATCGACGACCGGGTGGCCGCCTCCGCGCTCGCCGGGGGCGCCGCTGCCGCCGTGACCCGGTACGCCGGGCCGAGCCTCGCGCAGACACCACCCCTGTCGGCGGACTCGCCGGCCACCGTGCCGACCGGCCTCGACCTGTGGCTCGCCGGCCCCGCGGTGATGCAGGTCCCGACGGAGGGACAGGTCCTGGCGGCGGCACCGGGACACGTCACCCTCACCTACGGCGCCCGCGAGCTGACCCTCTCCTTCCCCGACTCCGTGCAGCCGCTCGTCACCACCGGCTCGATCGTCCCGGCCGGCGTCGAACTCGCCCGCTTCACGACCGACACGAGGATCCACGTCGCACTCGCCCACGCCGGCGCCCCGGCCGTCCCGCCCCGGGTCCGCCCCGAGTACGCCGCGGGCTGGCTCCCTCTCACCGCGGACCCCGCTCCGATCCTGGGTCTCGCGGCCACCGACCGCGGCGAGGACCCCGACCTGCTGGAGCGGCGGGACGCCGTCTTCGCGACCGTGCAGGGGCACTACTACGCCGATCCGCCGCGCTTCGAGCGAGGCTGGCGCCACCACCTGCTCTCCACCGAAGGCCGTTCCTACCTGGACATCATCAACAACGTGACCCCGCTCGGCCACGCGCACCCCCGCGTCGAGCAGACCGTCGCCCGGCAACTGCGGCGGCTCAACACCAACTCACGCTTCCACTACGCGTCCGTGGTGGAGTTCACCGAGCGCCTCGCCGAGCTGCTGCCCCAGCCGCTGGACACCGTCTTCCTGGTCAACTCCGGGTCGGAGGCGGTCGACCTGGGGATCCGACTCGCGATCGGAGCCACCGGCCGGCCGGACGTCCTTGCCCTGCGCGAGGCGTACCACGGCTGGACCTACGCCTCCGACGCGGTCTCCACCTCGCTCCAGGACAATCCCAACGCCCTCGCCACCCGGCCGGAGTGGGTGCACACGGCGGACGCACCCAACTCCTACCGCGGCCGGCACCGCGGGGCGGACGCGGCGCGTTACGCCCCCGAGGCCGTCGCGGAGATCGATCGGCTGGCCGCCTCCGGCCGCGCCCCGGGCGCCTTCCTCAGCGAGACGTACTACGGCAACGCGGGAGGCGTGGCCCTGCCCGACGGCTACCTCGCGCAGGTCTACGCCGCCGTCCGCCGCCACGGCGGTCTCGCGGTCGCCGACGAGGTGCAGGTGGGCTACGGGCGCCTCGGTCACTGGTTCTGGGGCTTCGAACAGCAGGGGGTCGTCCCGGACATCGTCTGCGTGGCCAAGGCCATGGGCAACGGCCACCCGCTCGGCGCCGTGATCACCTCGAAGGAAGTGGCCGAACGCTACCGTGACCAGGGCTACTTCTTCTCCTCCACGGGAGGCAGCCCGGTCTCCAGCATCGTCGGCCGCACCGTCCTGGACACCCTGCGCGACGAGGACCTCCAGGGCAACGCGGTCCGCGTCGGCGGCCATCTGAAGGAGCGCCTGGAGGCGCTGGCCGCCCGCTGCGACCTCATCGGCGCCGTCCACGGATCCGGCCTCTACCTCGGCCTCGAACTGGTCCGCGACCGCGTCACGTTGGAACCCGCCACCGAGGAGACCGCCGAGCTGTGCGAGCGCATGCTCGACCTCGGCGTCATCGTCCAGCCGACCGGCGACCACCTGAACATCCTGAAGATCAAACCGCCCCTGTGCATCGACACCGCCGCGGCCGACTTCTTCGCCGACATGCTCGACCGCGCCCTCCGCGGACTCGGCCACAGCCGCTGACGTGAGACCTGGAGTACGGAGAAGATGATGGACACAGTCGTCGTCGGCGCGGGAATCGCCGGCATCACCGCCGCCCGGCTCCTGCGCGCCGCGGGACAACGGGTCGTCGTGCTCGAGGCGCGCGACCGCGTCGGCGGGCGGATCTGGACCGACCGTACCGCCGGATTCAGTGTCGACCGCGGCGCCTCGTGGATCCACGGCCTCACCGGCAACCCCTTCTCCTCGGCGGCTGCGGCCTTCTCCAATGCGATGAGCACGTCGTTGTCCAGGTGCATCCCGGCAGCGTCGTGGTGAGCGCGCACGGCGGTGGAGTCGACGCTGACCAGGGACAGGTCCACCTCACCGCGCTTCGAGGCTTTAGCGATCAGGTCTTCCAGAAGGATCTCGAAGATGCCGGTGTCACGCCACTTACGGAAGCGGTTGGGCACCGTCGGCCAAGTGCCGAACTCCTTCGGTATCTCCCGCCACTGCCCGCCCGTTCTGAAGCGCCAGATCACGCCCTCGAACCGCTGCCGCAGCCGCTTGGGACACGGGCCGTACCGGCCGATCGGCAGATACGGCCCGATGAACTCCCATTTCTGATCTGTCAGTTGCACGCGCGTCACGCTGGTGGATCTACCGCGGCTTGCCCCGCCCTGAGGGCGAATCCCGCAGATTGCTCACAGTCCGCTTCGCGCCTCGGGCGCGGTGCTGCGGGACTGATGAGCACCGGCCCTTCCCTGGGGCCGGGGGTCACTGATCGCGGCCGCCGAAGGCCGCGGCGCCCTCCTGCCCCTTCACTTGGTTTTCCGTCACGTACGGGCGCAGTTTGGCCTCGTATGCGGTGAACGCGGCGGTGTGGTCGCCGTCGGCCGCGGCCAGGGCGCGGGCCAGGGCGCGGGCGCCGATCAAGGCTTGTGAGGTGCCCATGCCGGCGGTCGGCGCGGCGCAGTACCCGGCGTCGCCGACGAGGACGACCCGGCCGGTGGACCAGGTGTCAAGGTGGACCTGACTGGAGGAGGAGAAGTAGAAGTCGTCAGCGGCCGACATCGCCTTCAGCAGCTCGGGCACGACCCAGCCGGCCCCGGCGAACGCGTCCCGCAGGGCCTGCTCCTGCTCGGTCCGTGGACGGCGGTCCAGGGTGGGCGCGTCGGTGGCGCACGACAGGCTCACCGACATCCGGTCGGCGTCGGCGGCACTGAAGGCGTACACGGCGATGCCGTCGCCGGTCTGCAGCACCCCGCTGTGGTCGAGGCCGAGGATGTTGTCGGCGGTGAACCCGGCGCCCGACATGCCCAGGTGCCGCAGCGCCTGCTCGTGCGGGCCGAAGGCCAGCCGACGGACCTTGGAGAAGAGTCCGTCGGCGCCGACTACGAGGTCGAAGGTGCGGGGCGCGCCGCGCTCGAACTCGACCGCGACACCGTTGTCGTGATGGGTGAGTGCGGTGAGGGAGTCGTCGAAGACGTACGTGAGTTCCGGCTCGGTCAGGCGGTGCAGGATCTTCGTCAGCTCGGGCTTGGCGACCTCCAGTTCACCCGCGAACGTCTCGGCCGGCAGCCGGCCGATCTCTGCTCCGTCCGCGTCGACCAGTGTGGTGCCGCGCATCGCGGTGTCGTGGCTGCGGATCTCTTCCAGGATGCCGAGTTCGTCGAGGACGTCGAAGGCGCCGCCTCGGAAGTCGACGGCGTAGCCGCTGCCGCGCAGACCGGGGGCGCGTTCGACGACGGTGACGTCGTAGCCGTCGCGGTGCAGGAAGTGTCCGAGGGCAGCGCCAGCCACACCGGCGCCTGATATGAGGACCGTGGTGTTCGTCATGGGGCAGGACCGTAGCCCCTGTTCGGCCCCACGGTCTCCTCATATGGATCAATCAAATGGTCAATTCGGCCTCATGTTGCAGCTGTTGGAAGCCAATAGGGTGCCTACCCGTCGGCACCAGGCAGTGCCTGATCAAGCGCGGTTGGGTCCACACCGCCGTCCGCGGTATCGCCGCCTCGGGTGTCAGCCACGCAGCCGCCGGCGGCCACTTCCACTCCCGCAAGGGGCTGCTGCCCCAGGCTCTGTACTGGGGCAGCAGCATCCGGACCGCTCACTGATCACGACTCGATAGGCGCCCTAGCAGCCGGCGTCCGCGACGACGTAGTAGCCGGGTGACGTCTGCCTGAGGGTGTGCGTGATGAAGGTGTTGTACAGACCCATGGCCTGGCCGGAGCCCGTGGCGTACGTCTGGCCGCCGCTCTGGTAGGCGCGGCCGGCGGCGGTGTGCTGGTAGTTGTTCGCCGTGAAGCAGGTGGGTGTGGAGCCGGTGGTGGTCGCCGTCACCGAGGAGGAGACGGCCCCCGCCGCTCCGGCCGAGTCCACGGCCGCCACCGTGTAGGTGTGCGTGGAGCCGGTGGCCAGGCCCGTGTCGGTGTAGGACGCCGACTCCGTGGTGCCCACCTTCGTACCGTCGCGGTAGACGTTGTAGGAGGCCGCGTCGGCCACCGCGTCCCAGCTCAGGCTCACGGTCGTGTCGGTGGTTCCGCCCACGGTCAGGCCGGTGGGCGCGGGCAGGGCGCCCGGGGGCTGGCCGCTGCCTCCGCCGTCCAGTCCCCAGAAGCGGGCGGTGTGGTAGCTGGAGCAGATGGTGTCGAGGTAGTAGGTGCCGGTGGTGCCGCACTGTTCGGCGCCGCTGCCGGGGTCGACCGCGAGGCCGTGGGCCATGCCGGAGATCGAGTAGACCGACACGGCGGGGTTGCCGGAGGCGTCGTCGTACTGGCTCAGCGTGGTGTTGCCGGGGAGGTTCTCGGTGCGGGACGGGGTCTGGTCGATGTCCCACACGTTGGTCCATTGGTCGCGGAGCTCGGTCGCGTTGGCCGGTGCGACGGTGGTGTCCGAGGTGCCCTGCCAGATCGCCACCCGTGGCCAGTGGGTGGTGCCGGAGGGGGCGGCTGCGCGTACGAGGTCGCCCCACTGGGCGGGCGTCTTGTCCGGCGGGCTGTACATACAGGTGTAGGCGGCGGACACGCTGGTCGCGCAGGAGGCGGGGAGCCCGGAGTCGATGGAGCCGCCCGCGAAGACGTCGGGATAGGCGGCGAGCATGTTCGCGGTCATTCCGGCGCCGGCGGACAGACCGGTGATGTAGACGCGCCCGGTGTCGCTCCCGTAGCGCGCGACGGCGGTGTCGACCATCTGCTTGATGGACAGGGCCTCGCCCTTGCCGCGCGTGCTGTCGGCCGAATCGAACCAGTTGAAGCAGGAGTTCGCGTTGTTCGCGCTCGTCGTCTGCGGGAGGACCAGGGCGAACTTGTACTGGTCGGCGAACTTCGGCCAGCCGGAATGGGCGTAGTAGTCGCTCGCGCTCTGCGTACAGCCGTGCAGGGCCACGACGATCGGAGCGTCCTCTGGCAGCCCGTCGGGTGCGTACGCGTACATGGACAGGTTTCCGGGGTTGGAGCCGAAGCCGGTGACCTGGGTCAGGCCCGCGGCCGAGGCCTGGGGGCCGACGGCCACCAGACTGCCCGTCAGGGCGAGCGCGCCCGCGGCCGCGGTGAGCCAACGCCGGATGCCGCCGAGGGTGCGACGGTCCCTCGGGGTGCTGCGGTACGGGGAGTACAGCTGTCCCATGGCTGAAGCCTTCCGTGGGGGAGGGAAGCAGATGACACCGTGGCGGCTGCGGTTCGTACCGCCCGTGTGGCGTTGCATCATGTGGCCCCACTTGCCCACGCCGACATGGGCCAGACAGCCAGGATTGACGGACGATGCATGTGCCGGGCGTCCATGGCCCGGCCGGTGAACAGCCCCATGGAGTTCGGCGAGTTCACCATCGTGGCTCCCAACTGGAAGACGGAATCGGGCTGAGTCGAGGTGGGCTGGGGCGAACTGGCCGAGGATGTGCCGGACTTGGCCCACATGTGCCAGCGACAGCAATGGGCCGCGCGGATCGGTTGTCCGGTGGGTGAGTTCAGAGCTATGAATCCTGTTCATGGTCAAAAAACCACGAAGAACCCGGCGCCTGGTGGCGGTCACGGTGACCACCGTGGCGCTCACCGGGACGCTCACCGCCCTGCCCGGCACCACGACCGCGACCGCGAAGACCCCCGACGCGAAGCAGCGGGTCATCGTCGAACTGACGGGCGACGCCGCGGTGTCCGCCGCCCCCGACGGCTCGCTCACCTCGCAGGCCGACGGCACCGCCGCTGCCGTCGGCGAGGCCCGGAAGTCCTTGACCTCGCGGCAGAACGCCTTCGTCGGCAAGGCGCGGGAGGCAGGCCTGCACCCCGCCTCGCCCCGCAGACTCGGCCTGCTCGTCAACGCCGTGGCGATCACGGTCCCTGCCTCCGAGACGGCGCGGCTGGCCTCGATGCCGGGAGTCGCCGCGGTCCGTCCCGACACACGGATGCAGGTGCTCACGGACTCGAGCGTGCCGCTGACCGGCGCCCCCGAGGTGTGGAAGCGCGAGGACCCCTCCGGGACGAAGGCCACCGGCAAGGGCACGATCGTGGCGGTCCTCGACAGCGGGGTGGACTACGGTCACCCCGATCTGGGCGGAGGTTTCGGCAAGGACCACAAGGTGGTCGCCGGCTACGACTTCGCCAACCGCGACGACGACCCGATGGACGACAACGGTCACGGCACCCACGTCGCGGGCATCATCGCGGGCAAGGCCGCCGGGAAGGAGGGCGTCACCGGCATGGCGCCCGACGCGCGTCTGTTGGCCTACAAGGTCACCGATGACAGCGGCAGCGCCTACACCTCCGACATCATCGCCGGCATCGAGGCGGCGGCCGACCCGGCCAACCCCTACCGGGCCGACGTCATCAACATGAGCCTCGGCGGCCCCGGCGACGGCACCGACCCACTGGGCCGCGCGGCGACCGCCGCCGTCGAGGCAGGGCTGGTCGTCGTCGCGGCGGCGGGCAATGAAGGGCGCGCCGGGAGCATCAGTACCCCGGCGTCCGCCGACGGCGTCATCGCGGTCGGAGCGTCCACCAGTGGGCTGCGGGTCCCCAGCGCGTATCTGGCGGGCAAGGACCCCGAGTTGATCCAGACGTATCGCGGCATCCTCTCCGCGAACCCGCCCGAGGAACCGGTCACCGCCCCGCTCGTGGACGTCGGGGCCGGCACCGACGCGGACTGGGAACGGGCCGGAGACGTGCGGGGCAAGATTCTCCTGGCCGACACACCCGTCGTACCCAGCGTGGAGATGCTGCGTCAGGAAGACCTCGACTGGGCACGCGAGGCCGAGAAGCGCGGCGCGCTGGCAGTCCTCGGCGGCGTCCGGGCCGACAGCGGACCCGTGTTCCTCGCCGGACCGGGGACGGCCGAGGCACAGGCGACCCCCGCGCGGCCCGACCTGTCCGGGACCGCCGCCTCCGGTGACTCGCTGCGCATGGACCGACTGGTCGTGATGGGCATCGACGCGACCCAGTACGAGCCGCTGAGCCGCGCCCTGGCAGAAGGCAAGGTGTCGGTCACGCTGCGCGGCACCGACTCCACCGACGAGATCGCCTCGTTCTCCTCCCGCGGACCCGGCACCGGCTTCGGCCTCAAGCCCGACCTGGTCGCCCCCGGCGTGGAGATCCGCTCCACGATCCCCTCGGCACTGTACGAGCCCGGTGTCTACCGCATGTCGGGCACGTCGATGGCGAGCCCGCACGTCGCCGGGGCCGCGGCCCTCCTGCGGCAACTGCGCCCGGACCAGGACCCCGACGCGATCCGGTCCGCGCTGGTCGGGTCAGCGAAACCGCTCACCGGCACCGGACCCAGCGTCCAGGGCAACGGGCGGCTCGACGTGGCCGCCGCCGCGTCGGCCACCCTCGGCGCCTCCCCGTCGTCGCTGTCCTTCGGTCTCGCCGACCTGGCGGGCAGGACCGTCGGGGGCACCGAGAAGTTCCGCCTGACCAACCCCGGCAAGGAGCCGCTGACCACCAAGCTCAGCAGTTCCGGACCCGTCACCGTGTCCCCGGCCGAGGTCACCGTCCCCGCCGGGGGATCCGCGACCGTCACGGTCACCCTGCGCGCAGACCGCCCGGCCGCCGACACGGAGATCAGCGGCCGGATCACCGCCACACCCTCGCGCGGCCCGGTCCTGCGGATCCCGTACCTGCTCGTGGTCCGGCACCTGGTCGTCCAGGCGTCCCCGGACCCGAGCGACGGCCGCTCCACCGTGCACATCGCCGCCCCGACCGCGCTCGACGCGCCGCCGCGGCTCACCGTCACCCCGCCCCACGGCAAGGCCTTCACCCTGCCCACCACCAAGAACGGGGCCGGCTACTACCAGGCCGACGTGACGGGGAAGAAGGCCGGCGCCTACCGGCTGGCCGTAAGGGCCACGACCGCCGACGGCCGGCGGATCACCGGAACCAGTGCCTTCGAGGTCACCCCCGTCAGCAGCCGCGGCGACCGCTGGGAGCCCGTCGGACCCAACAGCGAGGCCGGCGACCTGGCGTTGACGCCCGCCCGGCCGAAGCAGGCCGTCATGACCCAGTACCGCAAGGCCGCCCCCTGGATGACCACCGACGGCGGTGCGACCTGGCGCCAGGCGGGCCGCCTTCCCGTCGCCGACGGCAACGGCACCGGACCGGTCGTCGTCGACGCACGCCGACCCGAACGCTGGTGGTACGCCGTGAACTCGAACGGCGACCCGACCCGCCGGGGCACGATCCTGCGCACCGACGACAACGGCCGCACCTGGCGCAAGCTCGGCGTACCCGACGCGTACATCGACGTGTTCGTCGCGGACGAGAAGACCCGCACCCTCGTCGCGGTGGCCGGCGGCACGCTGATGGTCAGCACGGACGCGGGCGACACCTGGGCCCCGCACCCCACGGGCGTGACCGGATCCGTCCGCGAAGCGACCCTCGTCGGCGACACCCTGTACCTGGCGACCTTCACGGACGTCTGGAGGATCGACGGTGTCGGCAAGGGCGAGCCGGGTGAGGCCCGGCGCATCCTCGACGCGGCGGACGAAGGCGTCCACGGCCTGGCGGCGGACTCGACCGTCGTGGCGACGTACGTCCCCGGCGAGGGTGTGCGCGGCTCGTACGACCAGGGCCGCACCTGGTCCACCCTCCTGCCCCTGGAGGAGGGCGGTCATGGACTGTCCGCGTCCGGCGGTGACCTGTACCTGCGTGCGCTGTACGGCGCCGGACAGATCAGCCGCGACCACGGCAGGACCTGGCAGCCCGCACCCGGTCCCTCCAAGGCCGCGATCCCGCTGGACTTCGACCGCTGGGCCGACGGTTCGGTGACCGTCTCCAGCGAACAGGACGGTCTCTACCGGGGCACGGACATCGGGAAGGGCTACAAGCGGATCGGTGTGCAGGGCCTGACCACCCTCGCGCTCGCGACCAGCGGCGATCACCTGCTGGCCGGAACGGTGAGCGGCACCTACCGCACCGCGCTCCCCGTGGCGGGTCCCGAGTGGGGCCAGTCCGGCGGCGAGGGCTGGACCGGCCGGATGACCTCGCACCTGGCGGTGTCGCCGAAGGACAGCAAGGTGGTGTGGAAGGTCCGGCGCACCGCGACCGGCATCTTCCAGGTCTCGCGCAGCGCTGACGCCGGCCGGACCTGGGAGGTGAAGGGAAAGTCTTCGGAGATCCCGAAGGCGATCCTCGTCCACCCGGCCGACCCCGACTGGGTGGCGATCAGCTACGAAAGCCTCATGAGCGAGGGCCTGTTCACGACGCGCGACGGCGGCAGGACCTGGAAGAACCTGCGCCACGCGAGGGCCTTCGACGCCATGGCCGGTGACCCGAGCGATCCTCGGCGCGTCTGGCTGGGCAACGCCTCCGGCCTGTACCGCTCGGACGACGGCGGCGTCACCACGACCAAGGTCGCCGACGGCCCCGTCTCCGCGATCGTGAACGACGGTCGGCGCCTGGTCGTGGGCGGCACGTCGATCCGGGTCAGCACGGACGACGGCAGGACGTTCCGCACAGCCGACACGGGCCCGCTCGCGATCCACGTCTCGGACCTGCTGCAGGTACGCGGAACGCTCTACGCCGCCACCAAGGGCTCCAAGGAATCGGGGCTCGTCCAGGGCGGCCGGGGCGTACTGCGCAGCACCGACAACGGCCTGACGTGGGAGAACATTTCGAGCGGGCTGCAGAACACCGACACCACCAAGCTGACCGCCACCGCCGACGGCCGCACACTCTTCGTCGGAACGGTCGACGGCGGCGTGCACCGCTTGAAGCTGCGCCGCTGACGGCCCGGCGCGGCATGCACCCGGCATGTCGCGCCCGGACGCAGTGAGTACATGCGCGAACCCGCGCCGGGGGGGGGGGGGGGGGAGGAGACCGCACAGCTGGAGGAGGGGAGAGACGACTGGGGGGTGGAGGGGGAGAGGGGGGAGGGGGGGGAGGGGCTGGAGA
>NZ_JBHYTK010000009.1:63270-78523 GCF_042749255.1 Streptomyces sp. NPDC059524
GCGGGGGGCGCCCGCCCCCGGGCTGGCCGCGCCGGTCCGAGGTGAGTAGCGGCGCCCCCCCGCGCGGGCGGCCCCGGCCCCCCCCGGGGCCCGCCCGGCGTGCGGCTGACCGTCGGGCGCAGGGGCGCCTCGGACCCCGGTGAGTGCGCCTGACCTGCGATCGGTCTTGATCGTTCAGCCGGAAAAGCAGGAGTGCAGAGTGCGGGAGAGGTGACAGCATGCGGTGTCATGGCAGACGACAGCGGTAGTGCGTTTCAGGCGGGCCAGACGGCCCTCATCGTCCGGATCCCGGAGGCGGAACCAGCCGTCCACACATGGCGTGAACGGCTGGACCCCTCGGCCCAGGCCGGGGTCCCCGCCCACATCACCGTGCTCTTCCCGTTCCTCGGTGAGAGCCGAATCGACGCGTCGGTCCACTCCGCTCTCGCGGACCTGCTGGGCAGCCACCCGGCCTTCGACCTGCGCTTCGAGAGGTGTGGACGGCTGCCGGGAGTGTCGTATCTCGTTCCGGAGCCCGACACGCAGGTGCGGCAGCTCACCGAGGCGCTCGCGGAGCGATGGCCTGAGGCCCCGCCGTACGGGGGCCGGTTCCCCGAGATCGTGCCGCACCTGACCATCGCCCAAGGCCAGGAAGAGGCGGTCCTGGAAGAGGTGGAGGCCGGCCTGGCAGCCGGCCTCCCCGTCACCTCGCGCGTCTCGTC
Organism: Streptomyces sp. NPDC059524; assembly: GCF_042749255.1. Taxonomy (NCBI): domain Bacteria; kingdom Bacillati; phylum Actinomycetota; class Actinomycetes; order Kitasatosporales; family Streptomycetaceae; genus Streptomyces; species Streptomyces sp. NPDC059524. The sequence continues at coordinate 63,972 of NZ_JBHYTK010000009.1, forward strand.
GGTCGAGCTCATCGTGCACGACGGCACGAAGTGGCAGGAACGGGCGTCGTTCCCGCTCGGGGAAGGAAGCGCGTCATGAGGCAGTAGCCCCATGCCCGCGACCACCACGTGTGTCGGCGCCGACCGATTGGTTCACCGGCCGGTCGTCGCCGCGAGCGCGGACTGCGCCGGTGCGACGCCGGAGCCGGCGGCAGGGGAGGGGATGGCGGCTCCGCGGAGGATGGCCTGCTCGCAGGGGGTGGCCTGTCGGGTCCATGCGGGCGCCAGTGCCGCGTAGGTGGTGACGTCGTGCCACCGGCCCTGGGTGTGGAACAGCTCCCGCAGCGTGGCCTCGGGTTGCAGCCCCGCCGCGAGCATCACCTCGCGCATGCGGGTGTGATCCGCGCGGTGCCCGGCCCAGATGCGATGCAGCCCCAAGTGCCCGAATCCGTAAGCCATCAGGAGACGCCCCGCCTCGTGACCGTGCCCCCGCACGGGCGCGTCGGGGAGCAGGACCAGGCTGGTGAGCATGGCGTTGCGGCCGTACTCCTCGACGAGCAGGCCCATGGTGCCGACCATGACGTCCTGGCCGGGTGGGCAGACGGCCAGGGTGTGCTTGCGCCGCGGGTGGGTGTAGGGCTGGGCGAGATGCTGCGCGAACGCGTCCTGGGCCTGACGGGCGTCCATCCGGTCGACACCGAGGTAGCGGGTGAGGACACGGTGGGTGTGGATGCGTTCGAACGCGGCCAGGTCGGTGGCGCGAAGTTCGCGCAACCACAGGTGCTCGCCGTGGAGTTCGGGCAGGTGGTTCACCCGGCTGCTCCTGCGGGGACGAGTTCGGGGTCGATGGCGCCGACGAGCCGTTCGAGGTCCGCGTAGTAGCGGCCCGAGGGCACGGGGGAGCCGAGGAGAATGCGGCGCGCGGTGTCGGTGACCAGGGCGCCGCCCAGCGTCACCCCGCTGGCCAGCTGCGGCCAGCTGGACAGGGTGTGCCCGATCTGGCCGATGGCGTCTTTCATGGCGGGACTGAGCCGGCTCTCGTCGCAGACGCGCAGCAGGTAGGCCAGGGTGTCGGCAGGTGCGAGCCGGCGTACGTCCTCGGAGCTCAAGTCGCCGCCGCGGCCGTGGAACAGAGGCCGGTCCGGCTCGAGGTCGAAGCGCTCGACGTCCAGCAGCCCCCGGTCATTGGTGTCCATCAGGACCGGGACACCGCGCCGTCGGGCGTGCTCACGCGTGGCGGTCTTGACCCAGGGGGTGTCGCACTCCTCGATCACCAGGTCGAGCGGGCGGTCCGGGGCTCCGAAGAAGGCGTCGATGGTGTCCTCGGTGAGTCCCTCGTGCCAGAGCTCGATGTCGAGGTAGGGGTCGATCTCGTACATCTGCCGTGCGCACAGCACCGTCTTGGGCAGGCCCAAGTGGTGTACACCGGCCCGTAGCCGGTTGAGGTTGCTGAGGCCGAGTGTGTCGAAGTCGGCCAGGCGGAACGATCCTGCGACGCCCTCCATGGCACAGGTGAGGGCGGCGCTGTTGCCCACGGACAGGCCGACGACCCCGATCCGCCGGGCGAGCAGGCTCTGCTGCTCGGCGATGGCGATCTTGCCGCGATTGCGGTCGGTGCGTACGCGCCGGAACTCCTCGCGGGGCAGAACGTGCACGAGACGTCCGGACCACGGGTACCACGCCCAGGTGCCGTAGCGGCTCAGCTCGGCGCCACCGGTGAACTCCGCCACGGCGCGCTCCAGTCGGCTCCCCGCGAGTGCGTCGTGCGGGCGCAGGCAGCGCACCAGCTCGGCGAGCTGCTCGTCGATCCGGTCATGCCGCTCGCGTACGGACCCGGAGGCGAGCAGGGCGTCGACGGCGGCGCGGTCGTCTTCCTCGGAGGCTCGGAGCAGCGTGGGGCGGACGACCTCCGGCCCCCGCGGCATCGGCATGAGGTGCCGCAGGGCACCCGGACCCTCGGGAATCGAATTGATCATGAGGCCGGAAGCTACCAGCGTCCGATCGTTGAATCCCGTTGCGTCAGGGGGTGCGCGCGGTCGAATTCGTGCGCGGGCTTTCACTACCGCGCGCCCCCATGCGGCGAGGTGCGGTCGAAACGGACTTTGGCCAGGCGGCACAAGGCTTCTGACCACTTTGCAGCGACGGCGCGAAAGTCACACCGAACGCGGCAAACGGGTGATCACCCAGGAAAGTCGTCTCGTACGATCGCGTCGCGCCCGCGCCCTACAGCGGTGACTCACCACCGGCCGCCCAGGCGAGCATCTCGCCGGGGTCCGCGTGGGCGGCCTCGCTGCGGTACGACTCGTAGGTCCCGGTACCCACCAGCCTGCGCGCCACGTCCTCGCCCGCCTCGCGCAGCGGCGCCACGTCCGGGGCGCCGCGCTGCGGGTGACCCACCGCGTCCCACAGTCGCTGGCCGGCGCCGGACGCGAGCGCCGCGGAATGACCGTCCCCGTTGGCGGAGAAGGCCGCGGCCAGCATGTCGAGCCCCAGCGCGATGCCGAAGGTGTCGCCGATCCGCTGCTTCGCGTGCAGCATCGAACGCGCGTACTCCAGGGACCGTTCGTTGTCCTGCTCGCGCAGCGCGATCACGCACATCTGGTAGTCGGCGTACGAGCGGATCCAGTGCTCGCCCATGGCGACGCACTCCGAACGCAGGGCCTGGGCCGATTCCAGACTCTCCTTCAACTCCCCGAGCCCGGTGAGGGCGAACAGGCGCAGCATCCGGCACATCATCACGGCCTGGGGCGCGGGTTCTTCCGTGTCCGTGCTGTGTGCGCTCGCGTTCTCCAGGGCGTGCTCGAGGAGGTCCAGGCTCTCCTGGGCATGGCCCTGCAACAGGTCGCTCATGGCCTGCAGATAGGCGGCCCGCAGCAGCGCGGTCGCGTCCTCGGTCTCACGGGCGTTCTCCAGGCACTGGCGCGCCAGGTGCGTGCCCGTGGCGTGATTTCCCTGGAGGAGATGGGTCAACCCGAGGGCCCACACGGCCCGTTGCCGAACCGGCCCTGGGCTGTCGCACGCTTTCAGCGTGCGGGAGAGATAGAGCTGCGCGGTGTGCGCGTGTCCGCAGCAGGTCCAGTAGAAGCCGGTCAAGGTGGCCAGTTCGAGCGCCGCATCGACGTCGTGGCCGATCAGGTGGTCCAGGGCCGCGCACAGGTCGGGGTGCGCCTCCTTGATGGTGCGATACCAGCCGGTCTGCTCGGCGCTCGTCCACGTGGCGTCCGCCTGCTGCGCCTGGGTCAGGTAGTACTCGGCGTGCCGGTTCGCCATCGCCTCCAGCTCACCGAGCTCGCCGAGCCACAGGTACCCGTACTCGCGCACCGTGTCGAGCAGCAGGAGCCGCCCGCGGCGGATGCTCACGACGGACTTGTCCAGCAGACCGGCCAGAGCATGGCTCACGTCGAAGGCGGAGAGAGGGCCGCCGGAACACAGGGCCACGGCCGAGGTCTCGTCGAAGTGCCCGTGGAAGATGGACAGCCGGGCCCACAGCAGGCGCTCCGCGGGCGTGCACAGTTCATGGCTCCAGCCGAGCGCGGTTCGCAGCACGTCGTGCCGGCGGGGCCCCATGGGGCGTATCTCGTCCTCGTCCCGGCTCAGCTCGTGCCGGGGTCGCTGCAGAAGGTCCTCGATGCTGCACTGCCGCAGTGCCCCCGCGGCCAGCTCCAGTGCCAGCGGAAGCCCGTCGAGGTACGCGCATAGTTCGGTGACCTGGTTCAGATCGCCGGGCTCCGGCACGTGGCCCGATTCCGTGGCGCGCCGCAGGAACAGCTCGGCGGCATCGGTGGCGCTCGGCAGCGGCTGTACCACCGCGACGAACTCCTCCTCCAGGTGGAACAGTTCGCGGCTGGTGGCCACGATCCTCAGCCGCGGACACTTCTCGAGCAGCACCCGTACCAGGTTCCGGCACGCGCTCAGCAGATGCTCGCAGGAATCGAGCACCAGCAGCAGTTCGCGGTCACCGATCCAGTTGCAGATCACGTCCACCGGCATTCTCGGCGTGTGATCGGACAGATCGCACGCATCAGCCACGAGCGCCGCGAGCAGCTCGTCATCGCGCAGCTGCCACAGATCCGCCCAGCACGCTTCCGCCGGCTCACCCAGCAGGCCGAGATCCACCGCCTGCCGCACCAGCCGCGACTTTCCCACGCCTCCGACACCGGTCACAGTCACCAGCCGGTGGACCTGCAACGCGCTCTGCAGCCCGGCCAGTTCCCGCTCGCGCCCTACGAACACGGACCCATCCTCCCTACACCTACGAACAGGCTTCCGACCCGGCGACCGAGGCCCCCCGCACGCCGACGGGGTCACACGGACACGCGGACCATGTGCTGTGCGGCAGAGCCCGGGAGTCCGGACCACGCCAGGAACGAAAGCGTGCAGGCATCCTGGCAGCCTCGGCCTGATCGCGGAACAGGAATGGCGAAGCGCGCACCGGTGCGGGGCAACTCCCGTGCTTCAGAGGCTGTGCCCGCATGCTTCACCTTGTAGCGAGCGTTTGACACAAGATCCCGAGCAGGGGCATCTTGTACTCCCTACTTGATACAAGATGATCTGGAGGGGATCTCCGCATGCTCGACACCGCCCCGCTCCAGTCCCGGCTCCTCGACCACGCCGACTACTACGCCCGCTGGTCCGGCCTGGCCATCGGCATCGTGGCCGCGCAGCAGTTGGTGACCGTGGAGAGCGGCGACATCACGATGCCCCTGGTGGTGGCCATCACCGCGTTCGGCCTGTGCGCCGTGGGCGGTGTGCTGCTCGGCGACGCCCTGACCCTGCGCCCCCAGGAAGCGGTTCGCACCGCGAGCGTCGCCCCGCGCCTGGTCAGAGACCAAGTGCCGCCTCGCATGGCGCCCTTGCTCCTTCTGCAGGCGGCGTCTCTCGTCACCCTGCTGGTGATCGGCGCGGTCACCGCCTCCTCCGACCCCGCCCGGACGGTCGGAGCGGGGCATGTCCTCACCGTCACCTGCGAAGGGATCCCCACATCCCTCGGCCCCTGGCCCGGCCTGTACTACAGCGGCCCGATGTTCGCCGCCCTCGCGATCGGAACCCCCGTCTGCCTCTGGGCACTGCGCCGCATCGCACACGGCCCGGGCAGCGATCAGCAGCGCCGCGACCGGGCGTGGGCGATCACCGGAGCCTGGGGGCTGCTGGTGTCGAGTCAGCTGCTGCTCGTCGTGCTGATGATCGTCATCGCGCTGACGGAGCAAGGCTGCGCCGGCCGACTGGGAGCCGCCACCATCGTGGTGGTCTGCCCGCTGGGCCTGCTGAGCCTGTTCACCTTCGGATGGTCCCTGGTCACCGTGATGGCACCCCGGGCGGTCGAGGACCAGGCAGCCGACGACACCCCCTTCGACGATGAGTGACCCCGCCGTCCGCGTCGACACCACCAGCCAGGTGCCGCCGTACGAGCAGATCCGCGCCCAGCTGGCCGCGCTGATCCGCACCGGGCGGCTGGGGGAGGGCGAGCGCCTGCCGACCGTGCGCCAGCTCGCCGTCGACCTCGGCCTGGCACCGGGCACCGTGGCCCGCGCCTATCGTGAACTGGAGGCCGCAGAACTGATCCGTACCCGCCGCGGCGCGGGCACCCGGGTCGCGGCGCTCCCGCCCGAACCGCACACGCACGATGCCGACCGACTCACCACGCTGGCCCGGGACTTCACCTCCGCCGCCCGCGCACTCGGCGCCGACACCGAGGACATCCTGACCGCGGTCCGCGACGCCCTGTGACCAGGGCCCCGCACGTGAGGAGCAGGCGTACGGTACGGCGGCACCGCAGGACCGGCTGAGGCGCGGGCCTGCGGTCTGGTGACGGCACCGGTCAGGCCGCGGCGGTGCCGATCACCTTGGTGGGGCTGATACGGATGACGACACGGACAACCTCGGCCGGGAGATCGAGGTACTCCTGGCCGGCGCCTGCCCCTTCGTACTGTTCGGCGAGGCCGACCGCCAGAGATCGCCCGATGTCCTCGGTGATCGTCGCGAGGCCGCGTATCTCGACGTAGCGCAACGGGTCGGCCGGGTCGTAGACGGTCACGCTGGCACGGGGCTCGTGGCGCAGATTGCGCTCCTTGCGGCGCCCGGCGGCGGTGGAGACGAGCAGGTCGTCCCCGTCGCGGCCGACCCAGACCACCGAGGTCTGCGGGCTACCGTCAGGATTGACCGTGGCCAGGACGGCGGGGAGCGGCGCATCCAGCAGCGCCCGGGCGGAGTCGTTCAGCAGGAGTGTCATCAGGGCGAAGCTATCTGCGGCCCGGGCCGTTTCGCATCTGGATTTTGATCGCCGGAGAGGTGCTGCCCCGGCGGGACGAGGGCGGGCCCCGTCTGTTTTGCCGGAGTGGCAACAGGAGTGGCGCGACCGGGCCGCGATGCGTGACCTTGGGCCTATGACCGACGACATCACAACGGGAACGCCCGCGTCCGACCCTTCCCTGCCCGGCGACGGATACGTCGGGGACCCCGCGGTGCGGGAGGAGTGGGACAACCGATACGCCGACCGGCAGCAGCTGTGGAGCGGTCAGCCCAACGGCGCGCTCGTGGCCGAGGTCGCCGGACTCACGCCCGGGCGGGTGCTCGACGTCGGCTGCGGCGAGGGCGCGGACGCCGTGTGGCTTGCGCGCGGCGGCTGGGACGTGACCGCGCTCGAGGTCTCGGGCGTGGCGCTGGAGCGCGCGGCCGGCCACGCGCGCGACGCGGACGTCACCGTGCGCTGGGTGCACGCCGCGCTGACGGAAGCGGCGCTCCCGCCAGCCTCCTTCGACCTCGTCTCCGCGCAGTACCCGGCCTTGCTTCGAACCCCCGACGCCGCAGCCGAGCGAGCGCTGCTGGCGGCCGTCGCCCCCGGCGGCGTACTGCTGCTCGTGCACCACGCGGGGATGGAGAACCAGCACGAGCACGAGCACGACAGCGGTTTCGACCCGGCCGACTACGTCTGGCCCTCGATGGTCGCCGCCGTGTTCACCGACGACTGGAAGGTGGAGGTGAACGAGCAGCGGCCACGCGTGGCCCCCGACGGCGGCGCCGGCGCGCACCACACCGACGACGTGGTGCTGCGCGCGCGACGGCTGCGCTGAGCCCCTCTCCCGCATCCGCGGCCGCCGCGCTCGGGCATCAGGAAGCCGCGGTGGTGTCCTGGCTTCGCTGTGGGCAAGAGCTGGGAAAAGGCTGTGAAGAGAGCGTCAAGTCGCAGGTCACGGGCCATACTTGAGCGAGGTGGAGGTATCGGCGTGGGGGAGGTGCCAGTTCGTGACAGTGATCAGGACCGGAGTGCACAAGCCGGAGGTCCGTCTGCGCTGGGACCCCAGCCCGTTGGGTGAACCGCCACGCCACCTCGACATCGTCGCTGCCACCTATTCGGTGGAGGACCCGCACGGGGGGCCCGTGTACGTGGTGCATACGGAGAGCAGGTCGCCGGACGGCACCATCAACATGACCCGGCACAGCGAGACCGGGCAGGGCTTCGGCTTCGTCGAGGTGATGGTCCTGGAACTGGACCGGCTGGCACCCTCGTTCGGACGGGTTGTGGTCGGTGTGGTGATCCACCAGGACGGCGGTCGTCGCACCTTCGGGGACATCACACACGCCGGAACGCTGATCGTGGAGAAGTACTCCGAGCTCCTGGCCGACGACTTCTCCACGGTGTCCACCGCTACCGCCATGACCTTGTGCGAGTTCACGCGTGACGGTGCGGGGCAATGGGAACTGCACGGACGCATCCAGGGATTCGACAGCGGTCCCGTCGAGTTTCCGCGTCAGATGGGTGCATCGGGGCAGGCATGAGGCCCCGGAGTGTTCCGGCGCCGGTCCACCACCTCGTGGGGCGGGCGGCGCGGACGCGGTCAGTCACCGGAGGACGCCGCCAGGGGCTCGTGCAGCAGATGGCTCGCCGCGATCACGCCCAGCAGACGCGGGCCGTCCACAGTGGCGACGGGTTCCTGCTCGTGGTCGACGGGTCGTTGCAGTCATTCAGTACGAGGCTCACCGTGGCCCGACTGATCCAGGACTCGACGGGCCCGGTGATGCCGGACCCGGTGATGCCGGAGCCGGAGCAGGCGCCCGAGCCGGAAGAACCTGACTCGCAGGACGCCGCCCCGCCGGTCCCGGAACCGCGTGCTGCGTCCGTGGACTTTGCCGTGCCATGTAGATGGGCAGGGGTGGAGTGTGGGGTGCGACCTCAGTCGGCGCGGCGCACCGAGTAGGCGGTGCCGACAGTTTCGGGTGTGGCGGAGTCTGCCTGGACTGCGAGGCGCGGGGCAGCCGTGGTCAGGCGGAACGACGTCGTCTCCGGCTGCGCGCAGTCGACGCGCCTGGTGACTCTGGCGGTTCCGGACACGGCCCTGAAGGTGACCTCTCCGTTTCCCGCGCAGGCCACCTCTACGCGCAGCGCGGTGCCGGATGCGATGGTCTTGTCCAGGTTCTGCCCGGGGATCGCGAGCGTCCCGGATGCGATGAAGCCGTCGTCGTCCGCGCTCGAACCGTCAGTGCTGTCGAGCAGACGGCGGGCCTTGTCGTCGAGTCGCTCGTGGTCGGGCCGAGACGCCTTCTGTGCAGGGGATGCGTCTGGCGCGCCGGCTTCCGGCTTCGTCGACGAGGCAGCCCTTGGCGTCTCGGTCGAGCCGGAGCAGGCCGATGTCACGGCTGTCAGGAGTGCGACGGCGGCCAGAGCCGTGGCCGTATGGCGCGTGCGGCGGTACATGGATGGTCCCCCCGAGGAGTACAAGCCGGACCGCGCGGGTGCACGGAACTTCGTGATCATCCCTTGCCGGTGCCTGGATCGGAAGTGCCGGCCTGGGGCACGGGGACCGACCGTGCGCCCCGACACTGGTACCGGGCAAGCCTTCCCTCAGTTCTCTGTGCGGTCCACGCGGTGGTCGTCGTCCTCGGGCTGGTGGTCCGTAAGCTCTCCCCCTGCTGGGTGGAACGCTCGATTCCGGGTTCTGGGCGAGCATGGCCTCCGTATGTGGCGCGAGGCCATCAGCAATGCCTCGTACGGCCCACCCTGACAGATGAAGGAGGCGCGATGCGCGAACCCAAGAAGCAGGCATCCCCGTTCGGCTGGACGGCGACGAGCGACGCCGAGGGCACCACGGTGTCCCTGCACGATGCGCAGGGGCGGCGGCGGGCTACCTGGCAGCAGCAGGAACGCAATGCCCGCCTTCAGGTCGTCAGGCTCTGGCCGCAGCAGCAGCACACGGTGCAGATCTTCGACGGCGCGGATCCGGTCGGCGAGGCGGCTGTCGACAACGGCCGGCCGCGCCCTGCGCGTCGGCGGGACCACGACGGGGCGATCGCACTGCACGGCCGCAGGTACGACGTGCGGCACACGCGGCGCTGGCGCTCGACGATGTCGTTGGACGGCCGGATCGTCGCCGTCGGGCGCAAGGGGTGGTTCGGCAGGTCGGTGTTCGAGCGGTCCCAGCCCATCGATTCGATCGACGAACTGGCCCTCGCGCTCTTCTGGTTCGCCGTCGCCCCGGGCCGCCCGGGAATGATCTGGATGACCTTCGAATCCGTCTGAGCCAGGGGCTCGACTGAGAGATCGGCCGGGGCCGAACGAGGTGGACCTTGCCGGTGCGGGCACTTCGATCCACCGGGAGCTCTGGAGCTACCGCATGCCGACGTGAAGAGTGCTGCGGCTTCGCGGGCTGCTGGAGACTGTGGGCCTACCGCCACCGCTGATGGCGCCGTGCACGTCATGCAGTCCGCGGCACGATGCTCACCGCGCGGAAGTCGTACCCGTCCCGCTTGAAGCCAGGGGCCTCCCATGTGAGTTCGACCTGCTGGCCGGACGACAGCGTGCGGAAGCCGGGCGCCTGGATGTCGGAGTAGTGGCCGAAGCAGCCGCCAGGCGTCTCGGGTGAGTCGAGAACTCCCCAGCCTTCCTCGTCGTACCACTCGCGGACAGTCGCAGTCACCATGGACGGAATCCTACGGCTCCCGCTGCGTGGACATGTTGGCACCTGAGCCGGGCCGCCGGTGCCGCCACCCCCTGGGGCTATGAGGACGGCGACGGCGCCTTGATCACCGTCCCGATCAGCAGGCCGCCGTAGAAGCGGGTGATCTCAGGCCCGTCGATCAGCCGGTCGGGAGGCAGCTCGACTGCAGGTGTGCGGCCCGGGGGAGATGACCGAGTCAGTCGCAGCAGCGCCTTGAAGCGTTCGAGAGATCCAGTCAGCCGATGGTGAAGCGCTGGTTCTGGGCATTTCGGTCGCAGCGGGCCGTGCGGTAGTAGCCGTTGTCCTGCTGGTAGAGGCAGCGGCCCGTGCCGACGCTCTGGAGCATGATGGCGCTGCGGGGGGAGGGCTGGACGGTGCGCCACTTCTGGTAGGAGCCGCCGTTGCAGCGCAGGGGGTAGACGTCGCCCCGGTCGTTGCTGTCGAGGCAGCGGCCCCAGAAGTTGTTCTTGACAGTGGTGCTGGTGTTGAGGCGGCCGTTCCACTGCCACTTGAGGCTGCCGCGGCCGGTGGAGCAGCGGTCGCCCTTGAGTCCGGTTTCGTCGGTCTCGCGCAGGCAGTCCCCGTAGCGGTAGTTCGCGAAGCGGCTGGTGGTGGGGGCAGCCGAGGCGGGCGTGGGGGTGAGGAGGGGGAGGGCGAGGGCGGCTGCGGCGATGAGGGCGGCGAAGGCTTTGCGGGTCGGGCGGCGCACCAGGGTTCTCCTTGCGGTGGTTTCAGAAGTCCCTCGACAGAATCCCCGAACTCCGCCGTCTGTGCCCGAAAGATGGGGAAAACCACCGGATCGAGTCGCTCGTGCCGACCGATTCGGTCCGGGGACGGCGCCGGGCCGATCACTTCGGCATGCTCCATCGAGGCCGTCGTGTGGAAGCACCGCACCAACCCGCCGAGGAACTCCACTGGCACCGCCCGACGCAGAGGCGCCCCTCAGATGTGGTGACCCTCACTCCGACAGAAGGAAGAGCCCCACCGTGGAGTAACACACGACCCGGTGGGGCTCCCCTTCGCGAGGGAGCCCCACCGGTTGCGTCGAGTGCGGGCCGGCCCTTCAGCCGGCCCCAAGGGGGACTCGCGTCACCTTCGCCAGAAGAGGTGGTGCGTCACGCCGCTCGGGCTGGGGACGACCTCCAGGTGGAACCGGTCGAGCAGGTCCTCAGGAGACTCCCAGAGTCGCAGTCCGGACCCGAGCTTCACGGGCGAGACCGCCACGTGCATCGTGTCGACGAGGTCGGCGTCGAGGAACTGCCGGATCGTGGTGACTCCGCCTCCGAGCCGGACGTCCTTGCCCTGTGCCGCGTCCCGCGCCTGTTCGAGGACCGTGGCCGGGTCACCGTCGACGAAGTGGAACGTGGTGTCGGAGAGCGTGAACGACGGACGCGTGTGATGGGTCATGACGAAGACAGGAGTGCGGAACGGAGGCTCCTGGCCCCACCAGCCGCGCCACTCATGGTCCGGCCACGGCCCGCGTTGGGGTCCGAACTTGTTGCGGCCCATGATCTCGGCACCGATGTTGCGTGCGAAGTCGCGCGTGAAGTAGTCGTCCAGACCCCGGCTCCCACCGGCATCCGTACGCATGGGCCAGCTCGCCGTGGCTCCCGCCCAGGCGAACAGCCTCTCGGGACGATCGTGGCCGAAGGGACTCTCGAGACTCTGATGCTCGCCGGCGCCGATGCCGTCACTCGAGATGTTGAAGTTCATGACTTTCAGCAGTTGATCCATGTGTTTCCTCTTCAGGTCCTGTCGCGTCACTGTGCGGCGAGGCGCCGCACATCATGACGTCGAACGGGACGAGGGCAGATCGACAGCCGTCCGCATCTTTTTTCCCAGGCACATCAGCTGCTTGGGCCGTGGCGTCGACGAAACTCCGTTGCTGCCCGTCCGGGTGCGGCCTACGGTCCCGTTCATGCTGCCTGTGGTGGAAACGGATGAGGACTGGGACGCTGTCGTCTCCGACGAGAGCGTGATGCGTCCTGGAGCGGAAGACCTCTGTGCGCGTCTCGGGTTCTCCGGTGCCCCACTGGTTCGCTTCCCCGACGGATCACAGCCGGTCTACGCGGTCGGTGACGACCACGTGCTCAAGCTCTTCCCCGGAGCTGCCGCTCAGGACGGAATCGCCGAAGGCCGCGTCCTTGCCCATGTCCAGGGGCGACTGCCGGTGCCGACACCTATGGTGCGGGCGTCCGGTCCGTACGAGAACGGCTGGCGGTACGTCCTGATGTCGCGGCTCCCCGGCAAGAACCTCGCCCACCTCTGGGAGCACGTGCCCCAGAATCATCGTGAACGGCTCGTCGCCGAGATCGGTGAGGCCCTCTCGGCGTTGCACGCCCTCAGCCCCGACCCGCTGCGGGACGTCCTCGGCCCCGAGGACTGGGGCGCCTTTCTGGATCGCCGAACGGTCGGCGCGGTGGAGCAGCAGCGCGCCCGTGGACTGTCAGAGGCCTGGCTGGAGCAGATTCCGGACTTCCTCGCGTCCGTTGCGTTGCCACGAGTCCCGCAGCCTTCCCTGCTGCATACCGAGGTCATGCAGCAGCACTTCCTGGTCGATCCCGACGGCTGGCGCCTGACCGGTCTGTTCGACTTCGAGCCGGCGATGATCGGTGACCGCGCCTACGACTTCGTCGGTGTGGGTCTGTTCGTCACCCGAGGGGATCCGGCCCTGCTGGCTCGGCTCACCGAGGCATACGGCAACCGCTTCGAGCCGAGTGAACTCATGGCCTATACGTTGCTGCACGTCTACAGCAACCTTCCCTGGTACCTGAGAGAACTGCCCGCGCCTGCCCAGGAATCCTTCCCATCACTCGCAGAGGCATGGTTCGGCACGGTGTGAGAGAAGAGGAGGCGCCGCCGCTGAAGGAGATCACCGCTGGTGGTGACGCGTCGATATCGAGGTTCGGTGAGGGGCCGGGGGTTGCTACCGTCGGGGTCTGTTCCCAGCCCGCTCGCCTCACACGAAGGATCCTCCTCATGCACGATGCCCGCGCCCTGATCGAACTGGGTGCCGAAGCGGTACGTCGGCTCGCTCGTCGCGGTTACACCCTGGACCTGTCCCGGCTGGAAGACCTCCAGTCCCGGCGCAACCAGGGCATCCGTTCGGCCGACGAGCTGCGGGCGGAGTCCAAGCAGGTGGCGAGCGAGGTACAGCGGACGGCCAAGCAGGGTGGGGACATCTCCAAACTGAAGGAGCGCGCCCGCGAGCTGAAGGACCAGATCCGTGACATCGAGGCGGACCTGGAAACGGTCCAGGAAGAGCTCCGCGAGCTGCTCCTGACCATCCCGAACCTCCCCGACGACTCGGCCCCCGACGGCGACTCCGAGGAGTTCGCGATCGAGGTGCGCCGCGTGGGGACTGCGCCGGTGTTCTCGTTCGAGCCGAAGGACCACGTCGACTTGGGCGAGGCCACCGGCATCCTCGACTTCGCCCGCGCGACGAAGCTGTCCGGCTCGCGCTTCGCGGTCTCCCGCGGTGCGGGCGCCGCCCTGGAACGCGCCCTGGCCACGCTCTTCCTCGACATCCACACGCGCCGCCACGGCTACGTCGAGCACGGTGTCCCGTATCTGGTGACCCGCAAGACGATGACCGGCACGGGTCAGCTGCCGAAATTCGAGGAGGATCTGTTCAAGACGGGTGCCGCCGACCGCGACCTGTTCCTCATCCCGACGGCCGAGGTCCCGCTGACCAACCTCTACGCCGACGAGATCATCCCGCCGGCCGAGCTGCCCCTGGCGCTCACGGCCCACACGCCGTGTTTCCGCTCGGAGGCCGGCTCGTACGGCCGCGACACCCGCGGTCTGATCCGTCAGCACCAGTTCTCCAAGGTGGAGATGGTCAAGATCGTCGACCCGGAGACCGCCGACGCGGAGCTGGAGACGATGGTCGGCCACGCCGAGGCGTGCCTGAAGGAGCTCGGCCTCGCCTACCGGGTCATCAAGCTGGCCGCCGGCGACACGGGCTTCTCCGCCCAGCTCACGTACGACATCGAGGTCTGGATCCCCAGCCAGAACACCTACCGGGAGATCTCCTCGGTCTCGCACTTCGGCACCTTCCAGGCCCGCCGTGCCAACATCCGCACTCGCGGAGCGGACGGCAAGCCCAAGCTGGTCGCCACGCTCAACGGCTCGGGTCTGCCCGTCGGCCGCACCCTGGCCGCGCTCCTGGAGCAGTGCCAGCAGGAGGACGGCTCGCTCGTCCTGCCCGAGTCCCTCGTCCCGTACCTCGGCTTCCGCCGGATCGCGGCCGACGGAACGCCGGAGGCGTAGTGCTCGTCGGGTGTCGGCTCCAGACGCACTCTTCGGCCGCGGGGCGAGGGATTACCTGAGGACCTCGATATCTGAGGGCCTCGATATCTGAGGACCTCGATATCTGCGGGCCTCAGGACTTCTTCCATTCGAAAACCCCGTAGGAGCTCTCCAGCACTTCGCTGGGCCACTGCTTGCGCACCGCGTCGAGCAAGGCGATCTGTTCGTCGACCCAGGCTCCCTCCAGACCGAGAGGCAGGGTGGCGACCGCTCCCGAGCCGGTCGCGGGCCCCCACGGGGTAAACCGGTGCCCCGGCCGGGCCGCCCGGGGAAACAAACCCCCAACCCCGCCGGTTGCCCGGTGCAGCCCCGGTTGACGGATTCCATACC
>NZ_JBHYTK010000009.1:78533-103857 GCF_042749255.1 Streptomyces sp. NPDC059524
GCCCAGAGCGCGCCGCGGCCCCGCGCCGGCGCCCGCGGGCGCGCGGGGGAGCGCTCCCCCCCGGCGGCGCCCCCCGCCCGTCCGGGAAATCGAACGCCACGACCGGACCGTTGCCCTGGTCCAGCCAGGTTGCCGGCTTCCCTTCCCTCAGGACGGACAGCACACCTTGCCAGGCCTGGAGTTCGGCGGGGCGGATCCACACACGCAGCCGGCCGGAGACGAAACTGCTCGCGACGACGATCTCCGCGGCGAGGGTGTCGTGGTCCTGGAGCACGCCCGGCCGGAACCTGCCGCTCACCTCGATCCGGAAGGAGTTCTCCGCGTCGCGCAGGTCGGCCAGATTCGCCACGGGTATCGAAACCTTTCGCAATGTTTTCTCTGAGCCGATACGCAATTGCCGAGGGCTCTAATAGGGCTGCTGGAATGTGTTGCGCATGCTCCAGCCATTGTCGTCGAATGCCTCGAGCGTAACAGCGTGCGGGTGGTCCTCTCCCGGGCGGTAATGCGGGGTCGACGAGTAGAGCACAGGGCCCACCAGGGCCACATGACGAGCGACGATCTTCTCGAACTCGTTCATGGGACCGTTGTCGGTCTGGCTGTCGGTGCGGACCACGTTCTCGGGAAGGTCGCCACGACCGCCGAGCGCAGCTGGATGCAGATGCCCTCGCGCGTCTCCGGCTGTGTCGCCGTTGCGGAAGCCCGGGGGCTTCAGACGCCGCGGAACCCTGGTTCCCGTCCCCAGCATGTCTCTGGTGACGATCGCCGCGGTCCCGGACCGCCGCCCGTTCGCGTCGATCCTTCCGTAGTCGATCTCCCCCGTACGGCACGGAGTCAGACCCAGGGGGTCGCTCCACTCCCCGGGGTTGGTGACGTACGCGCTGGGATTGTCCGCCGGGGCGAGTCCGAGGGGGTCGGGGCTGAGGTAGTGGCTGGTCTCGGGGTCGTAGTGGCGGAAGTAGTTGTAGTGGAGGCCGGTTTCGGGGTCGTAGTACTGGCCCGGGAAGCGCAGTGGGGTGTAGGTGGTGCTGGTGGTGGACCAGCTGGTGGTGCCCCAGAGGGTGGTGCGGGTGTGCCAGGCGGTGTCGCCGTTCTCGTCGAGGAGTTCGGTGGGAGTGCCGACGAGGTCGGTGACGATGGCGTAGAAGCGGGAGTCGATCTCGTCCTGGGCCGCGTCCAGAGCCGATTCCGGGTCGGCGTCGTCGCCGGGGCCGGGGCCGGTGAGGCGCTCGGTCTGGGTGAGGGGGCGATGGCCGTCGTGGTCCCAGGTGAGAGTGACCGGGCGGGGCGTTTCCGCGGAGACGGTGGTCTGTTCGCAGAGGGTGGTGCCGTCCCAGGTGAAGTCGACGCGTTCGGCGACGGTGGTGCCGTCCTCGCAGATGCGCTGCTTGCTGATGCGGCGGCCCAGGGCGTCGTACTTGTAACGCCAGAGGGTGCCGTCGGGGGTGGTGACGGAGGTGAGTCGGTCCTCGGCGTCCCAGGTGTAGCGCCACGTGTCGGGCTTGGCGGACAGGCGGGTCTTCTGGCGCAGGGTGGTGCGGCCGGCGGCGTCGTACTCGTACCGGAACCGGCCGGCCTTGAGGACGCGGGTGCCTTCGTGGACGCGTTCGCCCCGGGCTTCGGGGCCGGGGTGATGCTCGGGCCAGGTGGCGTAGGTCTGGTTGCCCATGGAGTCGTAGGCGTAGGACTCGGTCCAGTCGCGGGCCGAGACACCGGTGACACGCCCGTTGGCGTCCAGGTCGAAGGTGCGGGTGCCGCTGAGGCTGTCCTCGATGCGGATCAGGTTGCCGTCCGCCCGGTAGTGGTAGTCCCGCTGCCGGACCAGACCCTCGGTGCCGGTCACGGTCTGGGAGGTGCGGCGGCCCATCTCGTCGTAGGCGTGCTCGAGGGTGAGGTGCTCACCGATCCGGCGGCCGGTCTCCTTGCCCGCGGCGTCGTGGGCGAAGCGCAGAGTGCGCCCGGCGGTCGTGAGTTCGTCGCGACGCCCGGCGGCGTCGTAGGTCCACGCGGTACGGGCCCCGGACGGGGTGGTGCGGCCGGACAGGCGGCCGAACCGGTCGTAATGCCGGTGCAGGGTGAGTCCGTTGACGGATTCGGAGACCACGCGGCCCTGCTCGTCACGCTCGAGCCTGATCACCGCGTCAGGCGAAACGGCTTCGCCGAGCTGACCTGACGGGTCGTAGGCGTAGGTGGTGACCTGGCCGTCGGCGTCCTTGCGGACGGTGCGACCGAGCAGGTCGCGGTCGAAGGTGATGCGCTGCCCGAGTGCGGTGGTGCGGGAGGTCACCTGTCCGGCGGCGTCGTACGCGTAGGTCTGCGTCCGGTCGTCGAAGTCCGTCTCCGCGACCGGGCGGCCCGCGGCATCGTAGACGTACGTCCAGGTCAGCCCCATAGGGTTGGTGACCTGGGTGAGGCGGAGATCGGTGTCGTGGGTGAACTGGTGGCGGGCGCCCCCGGGATCGGTGCGGGCGGCGAGCAGGTCGAAATGGGTGTACTCGAACCTGGTCGTGCCGCCCGAACGGTCCGTGTGACTGAGGCAGTTGCCCTCGCCGTCGTGCGTCCAGTGTTCCGAACTGCCGTCGGCGTGAACGGACGTGAGGATCCGTCCCTCCGTGTCCCACTCCGCTCGCGTCACCGCACCGACCGGGTCCGTCCACGTGACGACGCGACCGAAGGCATCGTGCGTGCACGAGGAAGCCGCGCCCAGCGGATCGGTCGTCTCGACCGTCAGACCGGCCTCGCTGGAACGTACGCGTGTGACTGCCCCGGTCGGGTCCGTGACCGAGGTCGGGCGCCCCTTGTCGTCGTAGGTGAAACGGGTGGTGCGGCCCTCGGGGTCGGTGACGCCGGTACGGTTGCCCCGGTCGTCGTACTCCTGGTGCCAGGTGCGGCCGTCGAAGCCCGTGACGGAGACCGGCAGGCCGAAGGCGTTGTGGACGGCGGTCGATTCCCTGCCGTCGGGACGGACGACGAGCGCGAGGTTGCCGTCGGCGTCGTAACCGAAGCGGACGGTGCGGCCGAGCGGATCGGTGGTGGACAGGACTCGGTCGCGCTCGCCCCGGGCGGTCGCGGGCATTGCGGCGGCGTCCGAATGGCCGGCAGCCGTGACGGCGTCCGGTTGCTGGAAGACATGGGTAGTGGTGTTCCCCAGCTGGTCGGTCACCGCGGTGACCTGGTAGTCGGCGTTGATGCGGTAGGTCTTCCGCCCGCCGAGGGAGTCGGTGTAGTGGGTGAGGCGTCCGCCTCCCTCGAGCTCCTCGTAGGCGAAGGTGGAGGAGAGGTAGCCGTCAGGGCCGAGGGTGCGGATGACGCGCCCGGCACCGTTGTACTCGTAGCGGTAGGTGGAGTCGTTGCTGTCGGTCCAGGCCGTCATCTGGCCGCGCGCGTCGTAGGTGAAGCGGGTGGTGGCGTCGGTGGAGGTGGTGACGGAGTTGACGAAGCCGAGCCGGTCGTAGCCGAAGGTGCGCAGCGTGACGGGCCCGTCAGGGGTCTGCAGGGCGAGCCCGGTGACGCGGTCGTCGGTGGTGTCGACCGTGATGCGGTAGCCGCCGTCGTGGACGACCTCCTGCGGCAGGCCGGTGCCGGTACGGGTGATCGTGACGCCGTTGTGATTGCGGTCCTCGATCTCGCACAGCCAGTACGCCGGCGACTCGTTCAGCCAACTGCCCGTGAAGAACCGGGAGACACCCGTCGCACGGTCCTCGATACGGTACGTCGTCGCGCCGTTGTCGTGGCCCGCGTGGAACATGGCCATCGCCGGACCGTTGCTCGGCAGCACGCCACCGGTGTCCGAAGGCTGCGGCAGCCTGGGGTAGATCAGCAGCGAGCCGTCCTCACGCGCCCAGACCGCGCCCTCACCGTGCCCGTCCTGCTCCAGGCGCTCGTCCAGCGTGGACGCCCAGTTCGCACCGAACCAGTGCCCCCACCTGTAGTCCGACAGGTGGGTACGGCGCAGCACGAGCGGAAGTGTGCCGGGCAGCTCGACGTCCCGCTGGGTCATCAGCATCTGACCGCTGGCGACATCGACCGGGTCGCTGTCGCACTTGCGGAGATCGACCGGGCGGCCCTTCTGCTCGGGCTCCTGCTTCCCGGAGTCCAGCTTCAGCGGTTCCTTGCGCGGGTCCTGGTCACCGTCCTTGCGGCCGTCGTCGGGCGCCCCGCCGGTCCGGCCGGGGATCCTGCCGCCTCCGTCACCGCCCTTGCCGCCGCCGTCGACGCCTTTGACCTCGACCCGGTCCGCCTTGTCGCCGGTGTGGCGGTCGGTCCCCTTCTGATGCCGTGAGGCTGCCTTCACCCGCGTGGGTATCTCGTCGCTGACATGCTTGGCGGTGCGGGTGACCGTCTTGGTGGCCGCGTCCAGGGCCTTCTCCAGGGCGCTGTCGAACGCCTTGGTGAACCCGTCCTTGCCCTTGGTCCGTCCGAACGCGCCCTTGGCCTTGCCCAGATGAACGTGCGTCTTGCTGCCCAGATCGCCTCCGTGCAGCGAGACCTTCCCGGCGCCGTACTCGAACTCGACATGATCGATGTGGGTCCGCTTGCCCGCACCGCCTCCGGCCGAGGCCAGCGTCATCCCGGCACCTGCGGAAGCGAGCTTCGGCCCACCGGAAGAGTCGTGACCGCCGTCGGGATTGAAGGCGCCCTCGGCCAGGTCGAGCGCCGCGTCGACCGCCAGCGCCTCCAGCTTCGCCGTCACCGGCTCCGCCAGCTTGGCGGCGATCTCCGCGAGGATATCCACGATCGCCTCCTTCACCAACCGCTTGACGATCTGCCGCATCAGAACGATCTCGCCGGCCGCAGCCGCCGCCGAAAGCCCCAACGTGAGGCCGGAAGCGGCCAGTTCCGCGACGATCGTCCCTGCCAGCACACTCAGTTCGACCGTCGCCTTGGTCTTCATCGCGACGACGATGTCGTGGATCCGGTCGCACACCGACGCGAAGATCCGCGCGACCTCGGGGATCTTCTCCAGATGGCTGGATCTCACGTACGACCAGTGCTTCTCCATGGCGTCGACCGCCCAGCCCTCCGAGGAGCCGAGGATCCGCGTGATCGCCTTGTGCGCGTCCCCGCCGTGACCCTCGAACTTCTCCGCGAACTCGCGGAGTCCGTCGGCCATCTCCGAGTAGTCGTCCTCGTCGACGTTCGGCCAGTCGACCCCCGCGAGATCCAGAGCCCGGTCGACGATCTCAGGCAGCACGATGCCCATGTCCCACGATCCCCCGTGTGTCGGTGCGCTCTGCGATCGAGAGCATCATCCAGCTAACACTTCGCACAGACGTATCACCTACATCTGCGGGCCCTGAGCGGGCCTTTTGAGACAAGTCGGTGACACAGCAAGGGAATTCACCGGACATAATGAGTGCCCAGGGGTTCCCGTTCTCTGTCGGGTACGGTCGGCGCCATGACCGGACGACCTGACGAGACGTACGACCCGACTCGGCATCCGGACCTGCTCAGGTGGCTCGACGAGCGGCGGTCCGCCCATGCGGACTGGGCCTGACAGGCGTCTCCCGCAGGCGAGTTGGACTTCGGTCCGGGTTCCCTCGAAGTGCTGGACGGCCTGGTCCGGCAGGCCGCGACCTCCTCGCAGGAGATCACGGAGCAGCGGATGACACCCTTCGTGCAGGGTGCGATCTGGTACACGGGCGAGGTGTTCCGCCGTCACCGGGACATGGTGTGGAAGTACGTCCCCGACAACCTCGACGGCGAACTCCACCCGTTCTTCGGCTCGGACGTGGCGACTGCTCCCCTCGACCATCCGTGCGTCGGTGACCCCGCCGACCCGGAGAACCACCTGTACATGCTGAACATGATCCGCGGCATGTTCCTCACGGAGGACGACTTCGGCGACCCGGTCGTCAACACCCTTCCGTCCCTCTACGCCAACCCCTTCGGTGAGGGGGACGTGGATGGCGACGAAGACGATGAGGACGACGAGTAGTGTGACCGAAGTAACCGGTCGGTAACCTGGTCCTCGCCGTGCCACCGGGATTCACTGCATCTCCCCAGCCCGTCCGAGCCCCGTTCGCCTTGCCGGGATCGCGTGGCATCCGACGACGAGGAGACACAGGATGCAGTCGCAGGGAATCAGCAGGCGGGCGATGCTCGCGGCGACCGGTGGAGTCGGGGCGGCCGTGGCCCTCGGCACGTTCGGCCGGCAGGCGGTCGCGGCCGAGGACGGCGCGAACAAGCTTCCGCTGCCGGACAAGCGCGAGTTGAACGTACTGATCACGGGGGACGCCGGCACCGGCACCCCCGCACAGTTCGCCGTCGCGGCCGCCGCGCGCAAGCTGTGCGAGAAGCGCGGCGTCGACCTCGCGATCGGGCTCGGCGACAACATCTACGAGAACGGTCCCGAGGACGTCCTCGACGACGAGTTCGCCACGAAGTTCGAGGAGCCGAACCAGGGCATCGACGTGCCCTGGCTGATGGTGCTCGGCAATCACGACACCAGCGGCATCATCCCCGGCAGCGGCGGCCGGCCCTCCCGCGGCGACCACGAGGTCGCCTACCACCAGCACTCCGCACGCTGGTACATGCCCGACCGCCACTACTCCGTGGCTGTCCCCCGACGGGCCCCCGTAGCCGAGTTCTTCGCCCTCGACACGACCCCCCTGTCCTCGTACGTCCTGCAGACCGACCCCGAGTACTACTGGAACGGCCCCTTCGTCCAGAAGCAGCGCGCCTGGCTGTCCAAATCCCTCGCCGCCTCCCGCGCCCGCTGGAAGTTCGTCTTCGCCCACCATCCGCTGCGCAACAACGGCACACACGGCAACGCGGGCGCGTACGAAGGCATCACCTGCGGCGACTACATGAGCGGCAAGCACGTCAAGAAGCTGTACGAGGAAGTGGTCTGCGGCAAGGCCGAGTTCATCCTCTCCGGCCACGATCACACGCTCCAGATCCTGGACACCGGCGCCGACCACCACGGCACCCAGCAGATCGTCTGCGGCGCCGCCGCGAAGACCAAGGGACGGTCCGACCGCCCCGAGAACAAGGAGTTCTGGGCGGCCTACGACACCCTCGGCTTCATGATGCTCTCGATCAACGCCGACCGCGTCGTCACGGACGCGTACACCGTCGACCCCGAGACATCCGACTACCGGCACGCGTACCGCCACACACGGACGGACCGCATCGGGGCCTGACACGGGCCATCACCGGTAGGTGTGCGGGGCGGTCCGGAAGCGGGGCGTGTCGCTGCCCGGCCTGGTGCGGTGTTCATGTGCGGGAGCCGGTGGCACCGCGGAAGGTGCGCCGGTAGGCGAGCGGTGAGACGCCGATCGCGGCATGCAGGTGCTCGCGCAGCGACGTCCCGGTCGCGAAACCCACCATGCCCGCGATGTCGTCCACCCCGAGGTCGGTGGTCTCCAGGAGGTGGCGGGCACGGGACAGTCGCTGCTGGGTGAGCCAGCGCCCGGGGCTCATTCCGACCTCCTCGTTGAACCGGCGGGCGAAGGTGCGCCGGCTCATCCGGGCGTGCTCCGCCAGATCGGCCAGGGCGAGCGGATCCCGCAGGTTCTCCAGAGCCCACTGGCGGGTGGCGGAGGTGCCGTTCGCGGACGGCTCGGGCACCGGGTGCTCGATGTACTGGGCCTGGCCGCCCTCACGCCACGGGGGCACCACACAGGACCGGGCCACGTGGTTGGCGACGGCGGTGCCGTGATCCCGGCGTACGAGATGGAGGCAGACGTCCATGCCGGAGGCGGCTCCGGCCGAGGTGAGCACCGACCCGTCGTCCACGAACAGCACATCCGGGTCGAGATCCACCTGCGGGTACCAGGACCGGAACACATCCGCGAGGGCCCAGTGCGTGGTGGCTGGCCGGCCGTCGAGCAGTCCGGTCGCGGCCAGGACGAAGGCTCCCGTGCAGATGGACACGATCCGCGCGCCGGGCCGCACCGCAGCGAGAGCCTCCTCGACGCCCGGCGGGGCCTCGCGGGTCAGGAGGGACATGTCGAACGGCGGCAGCACGACGGTGTCGGCGGTCCTCAGCAGCTCCGGGCCGTGCTCGACCGTGATCGAGAAGTCGGAGTTCGTCGTCACAGAGGTGCCGTCGACCGAACAGGTCGCCACCTCGTACCGCTCCCCGGCCGCACCGAAGACACGGCTGGGAATACCGAGCTCGAAGGGGTACACCCCGTCCAGGGCAAGAACGGCGACTCGATGAACACGCATGGCACGATCCCGTCGAAAGCTGGCAATCATGCCATGGTACGTGGCGACGGGCCCGGCCAGTCTGGATCCCATGACAGATCACCTCACCATGCGTGCCATCAGCCAGGACGTCCACGGATCTCCTGAGGTCCTCGAAGAGACCGTGCTGCCGCGACCCGAGCCGGGTCCGAGCCAGATTCTCGTCGCCGTCCGCGCGGCGGGTCTCAATCCGACGGACTGGAAGCACCGCGCTTCGGGACTCTTCCTGAACCGACTTCCGCTCGTGCTGGGCTGGGACGTCTCCGGAGTCGTCGAGGCCGTCGGCTACGGCGTCACCCTGTTCAAGCCGGGTGACGAGGTCTTCGGCATGCTTCCCTACCCGCATGGCGTCGGCTCCCATGCCGAGTACGTCACCGGGCCCGCCCGTGCCTTCGCCCACAAGCCCGCCGGCATCGACCACGTCCAGGCCGGCGCCCTGCCCCTCGCCGCCCTCACCGCCTACCAGGCCCTCGTCGACACCGCCGAGGTGCGCACCGGACAGCGTGTCCTGATCCATGCCGCCGCCGGCGGCGTCGGCCACCTCGCCGTCCAGATCGCGAAAGCCCGCGGTGCCTACGTGATCGGCACCGCCAGCGCCGCCAAGCACGACTTCGTGCGTTCCCTCGGCGCGGACGAGATGATCGACTACCGCGCCGTCGACTTCCGCGACGCCGTCAAGGACGTCGACATGGTCCTCGACCCGCTCTCCGGCGACACCCGCACCCGCTCCCTCGACGTCCTCCGCGCCGGAGGCACCCTCGTCTCCCTGCTCCCGGGTACCGATCCCGACGAGGCCACGAAGGCGGCTGCGCTCGGCGTACGCGTGGAGACCCTGCTCGTCGAAGCCGACCACGCCGGGATGAACGCCATCGCCGGCCTCGCCGAGTCGGGCGCCCTGCGGGCCCACATCGAGGCGGTCTTCCCCCTCCATGAGGCCGCCGAGGCCCACACCCTGGGGGAGCGGGACCGCACCACCGGCAAGATCGTCCTCACTCCGGCGACGGCCACGCAGCCGTCCACCTGATCCCAGGGCCCGCCACCGTCCGGTGTCGCCGCTCGCGCGGGGACTCCGGGCGCCGTGGTCGCGAAGGGCCGTTCGGACCGCTGTGGTTCACGTGCCGCACTCCCGCTGGCCACCAGAGCCACACTCGCGGCCGGGACGCTCCGCCCATGACCTTCGCGACCTCTCACGTCCGCGGCTCCGTCGCGGTGACCGTCGGCATGGCGGCTTCCCTCAGTCTGTTGACGCCCGCGACGCACGCCCATGCCGCGTCCAACGCAGTCCCCTCGTACGAGGTGAAGATCAACCTCACCGCCGCCGCGCTCGACGCGTCCCACGCGCCCAGCGCGGCGGTGCGCTCCGCCTTCGGAATCACGGGATCCGCGAAGAAGCGCTCCTACTCCTACTACGACTCGGCTTCCCAGGACATGGCGGGGCAGGGCTGGAGCGTGCGACTGCGGCACAAGGACGGGGCGTCGTCGTTCGAGGAGACGTACAAGAAGCGCTTCACGGTGTCCGGGGGTGACATCGACGCCGCACTCACCCAGGCCAACCAGGCCGGCTTCGACAGCGGCGACACGAACTACAAGGCCGAGGTCGACTGGGGCTACGCGAAGCAGACCCTGAGTTTCAGCAATGACAAGACGCACAGTGCGAGCGGTTACTCCGGCACGTCCTTGCCGAGCAGTGACACCGGCCGCAACTGGCTGGCGGCCGACATCCCCGGGAAGCTGGCGAACTGGGGGAGCACGGGGTGGGGCACAGGCGTGCTCGGGTCGTCGCGTGCCCACGGTCCCGTGACGTCCAACGTCTACGCCGGCGCCTGGGGCCCGTCGGACGACGCGAGCATCGAGGTGCTGCCGGTCGTCGGCGCCTCCGGCTCGGGCACGGAGTACGTCATCGAACTCTCCTTCAAGACCGACGACTTCACGGACGCGGCCGCCCTGCACAAGGACGCGCTCTCCGCCGCCGAACAGAACGGCTGGCTCTACAAGGGCGACATCCTCAAGACCGACCTGATCCTCGACCGGTACTGACTGATCAGCCACCCGCACAGCTACTTGACGGTGGTGAGTTCGGGCGACGGCTCGTGCTCCGCGGTCACAGGGCCCTTGCCGGAGCGCACTCCGAAGGCACTGACCAGCAGCGCGCCCAGGGCCGCGGCGAGCGGTACCCACAGTGCGGCCTGGTATCCGTCGAGGCGTGCGGCGGCCGAATCCGACGCCGTGGCCGCGACGTCGACCGCGGCCGCCCCGGAGAGACCGAGTGCCGCGCCGAACTGGAACGCGGTGTAGAGGAGGCCGCCGGCAAGACCCTGTTCCTCCTCCTTGACGCCCTCTGTCGCGACGATGGTCAGCGGACCGTACGTGAGGGCGAAGGCGATTCCGAGCAGCAGCAGGCTCGGAAGCATCGCGAGGTAGGTCCAGTCGGCGCCGAGCGGCAGGAAGAGCGCGTACGAGAGGGACGCGAGGATCAGTCCCGCGAAGATCAGGCGGGCGTTGCCGAAGCGGTCGACGAGCCGGGGGACGACGGTCGGCGAGAGGATCGCGTCGACACCGATGACGATCATCGCGAAGCTGGTCTCCAGGGTGGACCAGCCGCGCAGTTCCTGGAGGTAGAGGACGACCAGGAACTGGAAGCCGAAGAACCCGGCGGCGAAGAGCAGGCCGGCGGCGTTCGTGCGCACCAGGGTGGCGTTGCGGAAGATGCCGAGTCGGACCAGGGGCGCGGCCGTGCGGCGTTCGACGACGACGAACGCGGCGAGGGACGTCAGGCCCGCGCCCAGCGTGACGACGGTGGAGGCGAGTGAGGTGTGGCTCACCCGTTCCACTCCCAGGACCAGGAGCAGGATGGCCGCGGTGATGGTCAGGCCCCCGAGGAGGTCGAGGCTCTGCCCGGTCCGGTCGGGCCGCGGCGACTTCGGTACGAAGGCCAGCGCGCCGGCCAGGATCAGAGCCGAGAGGGCCACTGGTGCGAAGAACACCCATCGCCAGTCGACCGAGGCGAGCAGTCCGCCCATGACCAGGCCGATCGAGAACCCGCCGGCGGCCGTGCCGGAGTAGAAGAGAAGCGCCTTGTTGCGGCGTGGGCCCTCGGCGAAACCGGTGGTGATGACGGAGAGTCCGGCCGGGGTCATGAAGGCCGCCGCGACGCCGGTCACGAACCGGGCGGTGATCAGCTGCCAGCCCTCGGTGGCCAGTCCGCCGAGCCCGGAGAAGACCAGAAACACCGAGAGCCAGAGCACGAACATCCGGCGGCGCCCGAAGAGGTCCGCCGCCCGGCCGCCGACCAGCATGAAGCCGCCGTAGCCGAGGACGTAGGCGCTCATCACCCACTGCAGGGTGCCGGTGGACAGGCCGAGATCCGCGCGGATGGCGGGCATCGCCACGTTCAGCATGGCGACGTCGATGCCCTCGAGGAAGATCGCGCCGCACAGGACGAGCAGTACGCCCCATTCCCGGGCGCTGAGCGCGGCGGCCGCCGCCTTGGTCGTACGCATGGCAGGTCAACTCCTGGCTGTGAAAAGAGGGTTGAAGGAAGGTGCGCCGTCCGTCGAGCGGGCGGCTCGCTCACCTTCGGCCAGGGCGCGGGGGTGGAACAACGGCGAAGATCTGGACGTTCATTCAGCGAGGCTTACCGATCCGGCTCATCTGGGGGAACCGATGGAGCGCGACGAGATGGAGTGCTTTCTCCTGCTCTCGGAGGAGCTGCATTTCGGTCGCACCGCGGAACGGATGCACCTGTCCCGCGCCCGTGTCAGCCAGCTGATCCAGCGCCTGGAACGGCGTGTCGGAGCCCCGCTGTTCATCCGCACCAGCCGCCGCGTCGCCCTCTCGGCGATCGGCCGCCAACTGCGTACCGACCTCGAACCGCACCACCGCGCGATCGAGGCGGCTCTGGCGCGCGCCGCGAGCACCGCGCGCGGCATCGACACGGTCCTGCACGTCGGATTCTCCACCCCGCTCGCCGGTGAACTCGTGATGAAGGTGTCGCAGACGCTGCGAGGCAGCCATCCCGGCCTCGCGGTGGAGATCTGCGAGGTGCCGATGACCGATCCGTACGGGCGCCTGCGCGACGGCGCATTCGACGTTCAGCTCCAGGAGCTCCCGGTCCGGGAGGACGACCTGGGCGGCGGCTCGCCCCTCCTCACCGAGGAGCGGGTCCTGGCCGTGCCGTCCGGGCATCCGCTCGCCGCCCGCGCCACCGTCTCCCTCGAGGATCTCGCCGACGTCCCCCTCCTCACCGTCGAGGGTGAACTGCCCGACTACCGGCACGAGCACCACGCCCCCGCCCGCACCCCGAGCGGCAGAGCCATCGCCACCGGCCCCTCCGTGACGCAGATGCAGGAGGCCCTGACGCTGGTCTCGGGCGGCCGGGGAGCCTTCCTCACCGCCGCGCACACGGCGACCTACTTCGCGCGGCCCGGCGTCGCGTACGTCCCCGTCGCCGACGCGGAGCCGGTTGGCTACGGCCTGGTCTGGCGCGCCGGGAACACCACGGGCGCACTGACCGCCTTCGCGGACGCGGCCCGCACGGCGGCGCGGGAGATGACGCAGAGTGACCCGAGGACAGCCGCGCAGGTATGAGCCGGGTGCGCGTTGCCCGGGGTGACGGCGGCTCAGAGCTTCACGGCGATGGCGATGTGGGGTCGCTTCCCTCGCCGCGCGATCGTCGCGGGCCAGTCGGTCAGCCACCACTGCCAGGTGTACTTGCGGGCGAGTCGCTTTCGTACGGCCTTGAGACCGTCCGCGTCGAGGAATCGGCCCGTGCCGTCCAGGCGTTGTGCGCCGGCCGGGATCCGCCCGCGCATGTCACACGTGGCGACGACCACGTGCGGGTCGCGGCGGAGCCGTTTCACTTTCCAGGAGTCGATCCGCGTCCACACGTACAACTCGTCGTCCTCGGCCGCGAACCAAACGGGTGTGGCGACCGGAGTCCCGTCCTTTCGGAAGGTGGTCAGGCTGATGTACCGGCCCTGGCTCAGTTCAGCGGGAATCACGCGCTGTGCTCCTCGATCCTGGTGCGTGGGGTCCGGCCGACGGCCGGGGGGAGTGGGGTCAGGAGCATAGCGACGAGCCTCGGCCGACGGCGTCATTGGGAGGTGTGCGGGGCGGTCCGGAATCGGGCGTGCAGGTGTCGGTGGTGGTCGACGTGGCGCACGGGGCCGGTGAGGGTGACGCGGGTGGTGAGCCGGGGGGCGGTGCTGGAGGCGGCCAGGCGGAGTTCCAGTTCCCCCGGTTCGACCGCGCGCCTGCCGTCGCGCCCGGTGAAGGCCGCGAGATCGGCGGGGACGTCCACCGCGACGAGCCTCTTCTCGCCTGCGGCGAGGTCGAGTCGCACGTAGCCGATGAGCCGTTGCAAGGGCTGGACGACGGAGGCCACCGGGTCGTGGAGGTAGACCTGGACGACTTCGGTGCCGCTGCGGTCGCCGGTGTTCTCGACGGTGAAGGTGAGGTGGAACGCGCCGTCCGTCGAGGCCTCGGTCGCCTCGGCGGTGAGGTCGGACCAGGCGAAGGAGGTGTAGGTGAGGCCGTGGCCGAAGCCGAACGCGGGGGCGGGGTCGATGGTGGAGACCTCGCTGGCATGGCCGAGGCGGGCGGCGAGGTAGGTGGCCGGCTGGGCGCCGGGGTGTCGGGGAACGCTGAGGGGGAGCCGGCCGCTGGGGTTGGTGCGGCCGCTGAGGACGGAGGCGATGGCGGCGGTTCCGGATTCGCCGGGGAAGAAGGACTGGACGATGGCGGCTGCCTCGTGGGCGGCGCGGCCCAGTGCGTAGGGGCGTCCGGCCAGCAGCGCGCTGATCACCGGGGTGCCGGTGTCGAGGAGGGCGTCGAGGAGTTGCTGCTGGGCGCCGGGGAGGCTGAGGGATGCGGCGTCGCAGCCTTCGCCGCTGGTGCCACGGCCGAAAAGGCCGGCGCGGTCACCCAGCGCGGCGATGACGAGGTCGGCGTCGCGGGCGAGAGAGACGGCGGCGGGGATGCCGTCGGTCGCTCCGTCGTCGATGCCCGTGCCGTGCGCGACGACGATGTCGGCGGCGGGGAACTCCGACCTGAGCGCTGCGTGGAGGGT
The DNA here is from genome assembly GCF_042749255.1 of Streptomyces sp. NPDC059524. Lineage (NCBI taxonomy): Bacteria > Bacillati > Actinomycetota > Actinomycetes > Kitasatosporales > Streptomycetaceae > Streptomyces > Streptomyces sp. NPDC059524. The sequence goes on from NZ_JBHYTK010000009.1 coordinate 92,791, forward strand.
GGGCAGGTCGATGCCGAGGGGCGTGTCCGGGTGCTGCGCGCCGACGTGGACGGGGAAGGAGTAGCAGCCGAGGACGGCGGTTTCGGCCTGGGCGGTGGGGCCGATCAGCGCGATGCGCAGTGGCTGGTCGGGGTCGAGCGGGAGGGTGCCGTCGTTGCGGAGGAGGACGACGGCCCGTTCGGCGATCCGGCGTGCGAGGTCGCGGTTGGAGTCGGGATCGAGGTCGATGGTGCCGCGCAGGAGCTCGGGGTCGGTGGTGGTGTCCGCGTTCTCGAGGGCCGGGGGGACGGGGCTCCAATCGGGGTCGAGCAGTCCGAGGCGGACCTTCTGGAGGAGGACGCGGCGCACGGCGCGGTCGACGAGTTTCTCAGGGATCTGGCCGCGTTCGACGGCTTCGAGGAGAGGGGCTCCGAAGGTTTTGACGGTGGGCAGTTCGACATCGACTCCGGCGGCGAGGGCGGCTCCGGCGGCCTCGGCGAACGTCCCGGCGACGCCGTGCAGGGTCTTGAGGAAGGCGATGCCGAAGTAGTCGGCGACGACTGTGCCGGTGAAGCCCCAGGTGTCGCGGAGCAGCCCGGTGAGGAGCGCGTCGTCGGCGGCGGAAGGAATGCCGTCGGTGTCGGTGTAGGCGTGCATGACCGAGCGGACACCGCTCTCGCGCAGCGCCATCTCGAACGGGGGCAGGATCACGTCGGCGAGCTCGCGGCGGCCCATGCCCACGGGGGCGAGGTTGCGTCCCGCGCGGGAGGCCGAGTAGCCGGCGAAGTGCTTGAGGGTGGCGACGATGCCCGCGGACTCCAGGCCCTGGACGTAGGCGGTGGCGATCGTGCCGACGAGGTACGGGTCCTCGCCGATGGTCTCCTCGACGCGTCCCCAGCGGGCGTCGCGCACGACGTCGAGGACGGGCGCCAGGCCTTGGTGCACGCCGACCGAGCGCATGTCGCGTCCGATGGCTTCCGCCATCTCCCGGACGAGGTCCGGGTCGAAGGTCGCGCCCCAGGACAGCGGGACGGGGTAGGCGGTGGCACCCCAGGCGGCGAAGCCGGCGAGGCACTCCTCGTGGGCGACGGCGGGGATGCCGAAGCGGTTGCCCGCGACGATCCTCGCTTGCGTCCGCATCAGGGAAACGGCGCCGAGGGCGGGATCGACGGGGACCGTGCCGAAGGGGCGGGTCAGCTGGCCGAGCCCGTCGGGGATCAGCTCGTCGAGGTCGACCGGTTCCTCCATGTCGTGCTGGTGGGGCGCGACCTCGGCGCCCTCGTCGGAGGCGCCGACCCAGACTCCGAAGAGCTGGGCGATCTTCTCCTTGAGCGTCATCTCGCGGATCAGCGCGTCGACGCGGGTCTCGGGATCCAGCGAGGGGTCCCGCCAGGGAGCGAGTGCGGTGTGAGGCGGCGTGGCCATGTGGGCGGTCACTTTCCTCCGACTCCCATCAGGCCCTGGACCAGGGCGCGACGGGCGAACAGATAGACGAACAGGATGGGGAGCATGGACAGGACGACGGCGGCGAGCAGGCCGGGGATGTCGACGCCGTGCTCGGTCTGGAAGTCGTACAGGCCCATGGTGATGACCTTGTTCTGCGAGGACTGGGTGAGCACGAGGGGGAACAGGAAGCCGTTCCAGGCCTGGAGGGCGGAGAAGACGACGACGGTCGACAGCCCGCCCTTGGACAGCGGCAGCACCAGCTGGAGGAAGATCCGCCAGGAAGAGGCGCCGTCGACGGTCATCGCCTCGTACAGCTCGGAGGTGATGTCGCGCATGACGCCGGTGAGGATCAGGGCGCAGACGGGCATGGCGAAGGCGGCCGTCGGGAGGATGACGCCGATGAGGTTGTCGTACAGGCCGGCTTCGTCGATGAGGTAGAACATCGGCACGATCACGGCCTGGGACGGGATGGCGAGGCCGAGCAGGAAGAGCCGGAAGACCCGCCCGGTGGCTCTGCCGTCGCTGCGGACGATCGCGTACGCCAGCGGCGGGACGAGGAGCAGGACGATGCCCACCACGCACACGGTGACGAAGACCGTGTTGAGGAAGTACTGGGCGAAGCCGTCGTTGAGGTCGTCGAGGTAGTTGTCGAGTGTGAAGTCCGTCGGGAATCCGAGAGGGCCGTTCGCCGCGTAGTCCGCCCGGGTCTGGAAGGTGGCGATCAGCATGACGTACAGCGGCAGGCCGACGACGAACAGCCACACGAGCGATCCGAGGCCCGCGAGGTAGTTGGGGCGTTTCCTGGTCACACGCCCTCCATGGTGCTGCGCATCTTGTCGTAGCCGCTGAGGCGGACCATGACCAGGGAGACGAGGCTGGCGACCAGGACGAGCAGCAGGGCGATGGCGGAGGCCATGCCGAAGTCGAAGCTCTTGAAGGCCTTTTGGTACATGTAGTAGGCGCTGTTCGTGGTGTCGGTTCCGGGGCCGCCCTGGGTGAGGATCAGGACGGTGTCGAAGGTGGTCAGGCCGCCGACGACCATGAGGATCGTCGAGGTCACGATGGTGTTGCGCAGTTGCGGCAGGGTGATGTGGAAGAACTGCCGCACCCGGCCGGCGCCGTCGATCTGGGCGGCCTGGTAGAGCACCTGGGGGACGGCCCGGGCGGCTCCCTGGTAGAGCAGCGTGTGCAGGGGCGTGAACTGCCAGGTGCTCACGAAGACGAGGACGCCGAGGGCGCTGGTCTGCGCGCCGAAGAGATTGCCGTCGCCGAACAGCCACTTCGCCTGGGACGGGACGCCGAAGTTCGGGTCGAGGACGGCCCGCCACAGGACGGAGACGGCGGTGACGGAGAGCAGGAGCGGGACGAAGTAGATCGCCGAGAGTACGGCCCGGTTGCGCTGGCGGCCGGCGGCCCAGACGCCGAGCAGGATGCTGATGGGGGTCTGGACGGCGACGCCGAGGACGGTGAGGAGGAGGCTGAGCCACAGGCTCTTGACCATGACGGGGTCGTCGAAGAGCTTGGTCCAGTTCTCCAGCCCGGCGAACTCGGGCGAGCCGAGGCCGTTCCAGCGGGTGAAGGAGAGCACGACGACCAGGAGGAGCGGTACGAGGGCGAACAGGCCGAAGAAGACGGCGGCGGGCGCCGCCCACGCGAAGCCCGGGCGGCCCACCCCGGTGACCGGGCGGCCGGCCCGCCTCTGACGCCGGGTCTGTTTCCCGCTGTCCACGGCGGACGCTGTGAAGGTGGTCATGTCAGGCGCTCCGGAGGTCAGGCCGCGGGGAGGCGCTGCATGGCGGCGATGAAGGCGTCGGTGTCCATCTGTCCGTTGAAGAACTGCTGGACCGCCTGGTAGAGCGTGGTGGTGGCGGCCGGCGGGAAGGCCTGGTCCCAGGAGAGCTGGAAGGCGGGAGCCTTCTTCACGAGGTCGTACTGGTACTTCGAGTACTCCGGGGACGCGGACTGGTCGAGGAACTTCGCGGTGTTGGTGGTGGTCGGCAGGTTCCCGACGGAGAGCTGGTCCTTGACGAACGCGTCGGAGTACATGAGCTTCAGGAACTCGGCGACGGCCTCGGGGTGCTTGGTGCTCTTGAGGACGGAGTAGAAGTTGTTGGGGTTGCCGGCGATGTTGCCGGGGTCGCCCTTGCCGCCCTCCACGGTCGGGAAGGCGCTGTATCCGAGGTCGCTCTTCACGAAGTCGGGGTAGGCGTCCTGGAGGGTCGAGTACTCCCAGGAGCCCATGAGCTCGAATCCGGCCTTGCCGGTGGCGAGCAGGGCGGGCGAGCCGCCGTCGGTGAACTTGACCGAGTCGTAGTTGGTGCCGAAGGCCCCGGCGTCGATCAGTTCCCTGAGCATGCCGAGCGCCTTCTTGCTGTCGGCGCTCGCCCAGACGTCCTTGTCGCCCTTGGCGGCCTTCTTGAAGAGCTCGGGGCCGGCGACCCGGTCGTAGACGTACTGGAACCACATCTGGGTGGGCCACTTGTCGCCGCCGCCCAGGGCGATCGGGGTGACCCCCTTGGCCTTCAGGGTCTTGACCGCGGCCAGGAGCTCCTCCCAGGTGCGCGGTGCGGTGACGCCCGCGTCCTTGAGCACCTTCTGGTTGCTGAAGAGCAGGACGGGCTGGGTTCCCCGCATGGGGACGCCGTAGGGCTTGCCGTCGACGACCGCGGTGTTGAAGACCGACGGAAGGAACTCGGACTTGAGCTTGGGGTTCTTCGCGATGAAGTCGTCGAGCGGTGTCAGCATCCCGGCGTCGACGTACGGCTTGATGCTGCCGCCGCCCCAGTTGAAGAACACGTCGGGGGCCTGTTTGCCGCTGATGATCGTCTGCAGCTTGGACTGGTAGTCGGCGCCCGGGACGGTGTCGAGGACCGCCTTGACCTTCGAGGTCTTGTTGAAGGTGTCGACGAGCCGCTTCTCCACCTTGTTCGTCGCGTCGCCGTAGACCAGGACGTGGATCGTGTCCGAGCCGCCGCCGGCGGAGCCGCCGGAGCCGGCGCAGGCGGCGAGGGACAGGGTCATCGCCAGCGACGCTCCACCGACGACAGTGGTTCTCAGGAGCTGCGCGTGTCGCTTCATCACGCCTCACTTTCGAAACAGTTTCGGTCCTGTTTCCGAAACTTCATGGGCGGGACGCTAGGGCGGGGTGCCGGACAGGTCAACCCTCTGTAGTCGCGTTACGGAAACGTGACTTCAAGCCCCGCCGAGGGTGTGTTCTATGCTGCTCAAATGCGCGATGCCGAGGAGAACAGGCGGATCACTCTGGCCGAGGTGGCCGAGAAGGCGGGAGTCTCACTTTCGACAGTTTCGAAAGTTCTCAACGGGCGACAGGACGTCTCGCCCCGGACCCGGAGCAAGGTGGAGTCGCTGCTGGAGGCGCACTCGTATCGCAGAACCACCCGCGCCGCCGGCGAAGCGCCCCTGATCGAGCTCGTCTTCCACGAACTCGACAGCGTCTGGTCCATGGAGCTGATCCGGGGCGTCGAGAACGTCGCCAAGGCCCACCAGGCCAGCGTGGTCCTCACGGAGAGCGGCACCCGGCACGCACCGTCGGCCGACTGGATCGAGGGCGTGCTGCAGCGTCGCCCGATCGGTGTCGTGCTCGTCTTCTCCTCGCTCCCCGACGAGGTCAAGCAGCAACTGGGAGCCCGCTCCATCCCGTTCGTGATCGTCGACCCGGCAGGCGACCCCGAACCCGACGTGCCCTCCGTGGGCTCGGCCAACTGGTCCGGCGGCGTCGCCGCCACCCGCCACCTCGCCGACCTCGGACACCGCCGCATCGGCATCATCACGGGCCCGGAGGACGTCCTGTGCTCCCTCGCTCGCCTCGACGGCTACCGCTCGACCCTCGGCATGGCCGGGATCCCCGTCGATCCGGCCCTGATCCGCTTCGGTGACTTCCACGTCGAGGGCGGCTACGCACGCGCCCTGGAACTGCTGTGCCTGCCCGACCGGCCCACGGCGATCTTCGCCGGAAGCGACCTCCAGGCGCTCGGTGTCCTGGAAGCCGCCCGCGTCTGCGGACTACGCGTCCCCGAGGACCTGTCCGTGGTCGGGTACGACGACGTCATGATCGCCCGCTGGTCCAGCCCCGCCCTCACCACCGTCCACCAGCCGCTGCGTCAGATGGGAGAGGAAGCCGCGCAGATGCTGCTGCGCCTGCGCGCAGGCGAGCCTGCGGTGACCCGCCTGGAGCTCGCGACCAGCCTCGTCGTCAGGAACAGCACGGCCCCGCCACCGGCGGAGCCGGCGGCCGCAACCCCCCTGCCTTCCGCCCGCGACGTGAACTGACGGCCCGGCCCCCGTCGTTCAACCGTCGAAGTGGCCTCGGGCCGCCCTTTCGTGGCCGTCGGCCACAGGCTGGATGCAGGGGATGTCCCACGTCGCATCGGTGGGATGACCGATGTGCGAGGTGCGCGGGCGCGGCCATAGTCCTCGGGAGATCGTTCCCGGGCCGCCGTGGCGCGCCCGGTCGGTGAAGGGACCTTCTGTGGACACGTATGCGGACCTGGTGTTTCTCGGCGGGAAGGTGGTCACGGTCGACGCGGAGTTCTCCGTCGCGTCGGCGCTCGCGGTGACCGACGGGATCATCAGTGCTGTCGGCGGGCCCGGCGACGTCGAACCGCTCGTCGGACCCGGCACGCGCGTCGTCGACCTCCGGGGAGCCACACTGCTTCCCGGAATCAACGACTCCCATCTGCACGGGTGTGCCCTCGGCATGTCGACGCCGCCGCTCTCCCTCGACCTCAGCCACCCCGCCGTGTCGTCCCTCGCGGACGTCTCCGAGGCGGTCCGGGAGGCCGTCGGCCGGTTTCCGGAGGGGACGTGGATCACGGGGCACGGCTGGGACACCGGCTACCTCGACGAATGCCTCGCCGATCCCGCGCGTCAGCCCTCGCGGAGCGACCTGGACACCGTGAGCCCGGACCACCCCGTCGTCCTGTACTCCTTCTCCGGGCACGCCACCTGGGTCAACTCCAAGGCGCTCGAACTCATAGGGATCGACCGGGACACCGTCGCGCCGCCCGGCGGCGCCATCGTCACCGACGCGGCCGGGGAACCGACCGGGCTGCTCCACGAAGGAGCCCAGGCCCTCAGCCAGAACGCGCTGCCACCGCTCAGCCGCCAGGAGCGGGCCGACGCGATCAGGTCGAACCTCGCCACACTCGCCCGGCTCGGCATCACCAGCTACACCGAACCCGGCCTCGGCCCCGGCGGCGACGGCATCATGCGCGGCGCTCTCGGCACGGAGACCCTGGACGTCTACCGTGACCTGCTGGCCGCCGGTGAACTGACCGCCCGCCTCGGCGTCCTGCTCCTGCCCACCGGAATGGCAAGCAGCGCCGAGGAGTTCGTTCGCTCCCTCGCCGCGCTCGGCGACCGCGGCGACACCGACCCGCGCCGCCTCGCGATCCACGGCGTCAAGATCTTCGCCGACGGCATCGTCCCCAACAAGACGTCGTGGATGCACGAGCCGTACGTGGACGGCGGCTGCGGCGCGCTGTGCGTGGGCGGCGCGAACGACGCCGAACGGACCGCCGAGATCGCCGCCATCATCCGGCACGCCCACGCCGCCGGGCACCAGGTGGGCGTCCACGTCACCGGTGACCGGGCCTGCGACACCGTCGCGGACGCCTTCGCCGCCGCCGCGGCCGGACACCCGAGGGCCGACGCGCGGCACTACGTCATCCACGGCGACTTCCTCACCGCGCACAGCATGAAGGTCCTCGCCGCGCACGGCTTCGGCGTCAACATGAACCCCACCATCAAGTGGACCGTGGCCGACATGGAGGCGGAACTCGTCGGCACCGAACGGGCCGCCTACGCCTGGCCCTACCGCGACGCCATCGACGCCGGGGTGCGGGTCGCGAGCGGCTCCGACGCCCCCGTCACCCACCCGGACTGGCGCCAGGGAGTGGCCACGATGGTGCTGCGCGAGTCGAAGGCGACCGGCCGGATCAGCGGCCCCGAGCAGCGCATCGGCCTGGCCGATGCGCTCCGTACGTACACGATCGACGCGGCCTGGCAGGACTTCGCCGACGACTGGAAGGGCTCCCTGGAGCCGGGCAAGGCAGCCGACCTCTGCGTTCTCGACGGGGATCTGCTCGCCGCCGACCCCCACGACATCCCGAAGATGCCCGTCGTCCTCACCGTCGTCGACGGTCAGGTCGTGCACGACACCCTGCGAAATTGACCTGTCCCGGACGTTTGATCATCCTTGGGGGATGGCAGCGGAGCGGAGCACGGCGGACATCCTGGACGCGGCCGTCCACGTCCGCGCCGCCGCCAGGGACGCCGCGAGCGGGACGACCGGCGTCGGCACCGTCCTGACGGCGCTGGCCGAGGTGATGGCCTACGACCACGCTTCCCTGTCCCGATGGGATCCGCTGCGCCGCCGCCACACCACTCTCGCCGGGAGCTACCCGGACGACGCCACCGCCTACATCGAGAGCCGCCTCCACCACGACCCCGTGTTCGCCGTGCTCCGCAGCCCGGCCCGGGGCGGCCTCTGGCTCAGGGACGTCCCCCGGAACCTCCTGGCGGCGTCCCCGGGCTTCCAGGAGGTGCTGTCCCCGCTCGGTATCGAGGACGGTGTGGCCCAGTGCCTGTTCTCCGCCGACGGCCGGTACGTCGGCATGCTGAACGTCAGCACCCGCAGTCCGCGGCGGGCGCCCGATCCGGCGCGTGCCGTGGTCACCCTGCTCACGGAGGCCCTCGCCACGGCCGTCGACCCCGGCACGGGCCGGCCGTCCGAAGCCGCCCCCACCGCGGGGCCGGCCGCGGGCGGCCGGCGGCCCGGCGGACTCTCGCCACGGGAACTGCAGGTGCTCGGCGAGCTGACCACCGGCCGTACGAACCGGGAGATCGCCGAGCGGCTCCACATCACGCCGCGGACCGTGGGCACCCATATCGAGCACATCCTCGCCAAGCTCGACCTCCCCAACCGCGCGGCCGCCGCTGCCCGAGCCGCGGCCTGGGGCGTTGAACCCTCGCGATGAACCGGATCTATCCGCCCTGGCTTCCGGCTCTGGCGTGCTGCAGCTTGTGGACGAAGCGGTGCATGTGAGGGTCGAGCAACTCGACCGGCTCACCGAGCACCTGCTCCTCGGTCAGCCACCGGATCGCGCTGAACTCGGCCTGGTCGTATGAGGTGATGCTGTCGGCGTCTGCGTCGAGGAGGTACCAGAGCGAGACGTCCGTATGCGTGCCTTGCCCCCGGGTCTCGGTGACGCTGAGGAAGAGGGGTGCCCTACCGGTGACCGGCGAGGCCTCGGCCCCGATGTCCAGCTCCTCACGGCACTCACGCACCACGGCGGCCCATGGGTCCTCGCCCGGCTCGACGTGACCCCCGGCCGGAAGCCACAGGCCCGCCTTGCGGTGCGCGACCAGCAGCAGTTGCCCTCTCGTCTGGTCGAGGACGACGAAATAGCACACCAGGTGCATAGCGGGAACATCCGGCTTGCGCACCCGGTAGATCGGGGCGCCGCCGACGATCCACCTGGTGGCGGTCTCTCGGTGGTCGCGCTCCAGGTCGTCCCAAGGTTCGATGGCGCCGATCAGCTTCAGAAAGTGGGCGCGCGGATCCGCGTCGTGGACGGAGCGGGGGTGAACGGTCGAGGTCATCCGGGCATCCTGTCAGCGGGCACTGACAGACGACATCGACGGCGGCTGGATATGCGGATGCGGTGCGGCGAGACCATCGCGCTGAGCACTGTCCGCGGGCGGTCACGGTGGCGGCAGCGGAATCCGGATCTTGTCACGGCGGGGCAACAGCCCCGCACGTCGCGCCGTCCGCCCGGAATCCCGGTCTAGCGTTCCCGTCGCCATCACTGGAGACCCGGCGCCGGACCACGGCCTCGGGGGCATCGGAAGGGAACTTCATGAGGCTCAGGCAGCTCGGCCGGATCGGCACCGCCGGCGCACTCACCGTCGCGGCGGCGGGCGTCTCGATCGTCTTCACCCCGTCCATGGCGTCCGCGGAAAGTGCCTGGCAGTGCTACGGCAAACAGGTCAAGCGCTGCGCGACGGTGTGGTGGGACAGGGAGACCGACACCTACCGGGCTCGGGCGAAGATCACCGACGTCGCCGGCGGCGGCAACTACACGGTGAAGGTCAACGACGTGAAGCTCCTGCGCTTCAACGGGACGGAAACGCTGACGGTGAAGTCCGCCAAGGACGACGACGGCTGGCACGGCACCGAGGACCTGGCAGGAACGGCCTCGGTCAACCCGTGCCGGTGGCCGAAGAACAGTTTCCAGGTACAGGCGAGGTTCTCCTGGAAGGAGAAGGGCGGGACCGCGAGCACCAAGACCTGGCGGCCCGCTATGGGTTGGGGCCACATGTGCGACTGATGTGATCCGCTCTCGGCGACGGATGGCGGAGGGTGGTGCCGGTCGCGGGTGCCGCGTAGGCGGATCGTGAGCCGGAGTTCGACGACGGTGGTCAGGGGGCGGATCTCTCCGCGTTCCGGAGGGAAGCGCACGGCACTCTTGTGCACCCCCTGACTCATCCTCATACTCACCGCAGAACTGCGCACTTGGCAGGAGCACGCCACCAATGGGTGGTCGTGCCCACCGCGAGGAGGAGTTTCTGTGAGACTCAAGCGCATCACCGCGATCGCCGCCGCTGCCACCGGTCTGCTGGCCGCCACCGCGCTCACCCTTCCCCAGGCACAGGCCGCGCCGCCCAAGGCCTACGGCGCCGCACAACTGGCCAAGGTCGACCAGGCCGTCCTCAAAGCCGATGTGGGCGGCACCGCCTGGTACGTCGACCGGGCGAGCGGCCAGGTCGTCGTCACGGCCGACAGCACCGTGTCCGAGGCCTCGCTCTCGAAGATCCGGAAGGCGGCGGGTGCGGACGCGGGAGCTCTCCGCATCGAGCGCAGCCCCGGTCGGTTCAGCCAGCTGCTCGGACCCGGCGACGCCATCTACGGCGGCGGGTACCGCTGCTCGCTCGGCTTCAACGTCGTCCAGGGCAGCACCTACTACTTCCTCACCGCCGGTCACTGCGGCAACGTGGCCAACACCTGGTACACCAACTCCGCGCAGTCCACCCTGATCGGGCCCACCATCGGCTCGAGCTTCCCGGGCAACGACTACGCCCTCGTACGCTACGACAACGCCTCGCTCGCCCATCCGGGCGGCTACACCGCGGCCGACGCCTACGTGGGGGAGCCGGTCAAGCGCAGTGGCTCCACCACCGGTACCAAGAGCGGCACGGTCACAGGGCTCGATGCCACCGTGCACTACAGCGGAGGCGGCACGGTCCGCGGGATGATCCAGACCAACGTGTGTGCCGAACCCGGTGACTCCGGCGGTGCGCTGTACGACGGCAGCAAGGCGTTGGGCATCACCTCGGGCGGCAGCGGCAACTGCACGGTCGGCGGGACCACGTTCTACCAGCCGGTGCCCGAGGCACTCGCCAAGTACAAGGTGTCGATGTACTGAGGCCACCACCACGGCCTTCGGCCCGCCCGAGACCCGCAGCCGAATCAAGCACGGGATCGAGGACGCGACCTGGGACGTGACCGAGGACCTGCGGGGTCCAGCAGAACCGAGCGTGGCCCCCCCCCGCGGGGTAATAACCCGGGAAAACAAAAAAGGGCCCACCGCGGGGGGGGCGGGCAACGCGCGGGGGCCCGCC